>PWNZ01000222.1 GCA_003564135.1 Candidatus Cloacimonadota bacterium | reverse complement strand
TTTACGAGCTCGCCGGACGAAGTACGGCAACTGGTCTTTTTACGAGCTCGCCGGACGAAGTACGGCAACTGGTCTTTTTACGAGCTCGCCGGACGAAGTACGGCAACTAGTCTTTTTACGAGCTCGACGCAGTCAATAGCGTTGAGAAGGTACTAATAACTTAGAGGTTGGGATTTGGAGTTTAAAATGTTAATTGGTCATATTGATAATTACAAGAAATTATTGGCAACGCTAATCATCTCGGTAAGATGTATTAGCGTTTACGACTTATGAAATATCACAGTTACATAGCTAGGCGAATAATACTCGTCACTGCCATAACATCTTTAATGCTTCTGGCAACGTTGTTTGCAACTGAAACCGGTCGCATTGATCTAGTCAGACCCAAGAACCAACTCAATGAGCAAGGCGAACCCTTTACAAGAAAGGTGCATCCAGTAAGAGATATGTTTCCCAGAAGAGTGGAGACTCCACAGCAATATCGCAGTGATAATTTCGATAAGCTGTTGGTGCTGTTGGTTGATTTTCAGGAAGACGATAATCCCAAGACTACCGGTAATGGCAAATTCGTGTTGGAACCAGACCCCGACTATCCAATAAGTTTGGGAGCACCGCCTCGTGATTATGACTATTTTCGCTATAATTTGGAGGCTATGCGATATTACTATCTTGCTGCCAGCTTAGGAAGTTATGACTTAAAATATGACATATATCCTCAGCGCGACGGTCCTTTCTTTGCATATACTCTTCCTAATGAGATGGCTTATTATAATCCCGGTTTTGAAGATGGTGAACTTTTTGTGGCAAGAGTAGAAGAGTATTTTTACGATGTCTTTAGAGTAGCAGACAGCTATGGTGATATAGATTTCAGTCAATACGGTCATTTTTTGTTCATTCATGCCGGTTCTGATTGGCAGCATGATGTATATGGAGATACGCCTCATGATCTTCCTTCCTATTTTGTTACCGTAGCTGAGGGCAAAGAGGCTGTAGTTAACGATGGTACGGTCAAGATATCGTCAGCAGCTAATGTTCCGGAAACTATCAGTCAGGATGATCGATACGGGGTTATAAATTCAGTTATGGCTCATGAGTTTGGACACTCCTTGGGCTATGTTGACCTTTATAATGTAAACAATTCTTATCCGGGTGTTGGTTGGTGGGACATTATGGATTCAGGCGGCTCAACTCGCGTATTTATGCCTGCGGAGAATGAAGGCGATGATCCGATTTCTTTAGAAGGTGTGGTACCGGCCTTACCATCAGCGTGGCACAGACTTATCTCATTCGGAGAATACTATGAACAACGAGGATATTTCAAAAAAATTAATGAGTTCCCACAGGACGAAAGAATTCAGATTGCCGCCGCCGGGCATAAACCTGAACTAGATGACAATGCACCTTACATAGTTAAAGTCCCTATTAATGAATATGAGTATGTTCTGTTAGAAAATAGAAATATTGATCCGGATGGAAAGGGAGGAATAGCACTTAGAGGTGCTTATCCGCTAACACCTGGAGGTACAGACTATCGAGTAGCACTTCATCCAATAGCTTTAGACGATGATGATCTACTTGAACCGACTTATGAGTATGACTGGCTATTGCCCGGATGGATAGATCGAAGTGGTTATTCTTATGGAGGCGGGATAATTGCCTGGCATATTGACGAAGATATTATTTATAACGAGGGTGTTACTTATGACGACGGTACTTTTAGAAGCAATTACGAGGTCAATAGAGTAAATACAGACTATTATAACCGGGGCATAAGAATTATCGAGGCCGATAATATTTTAGATATCGGGAATCCTTATTCGCGGTTTTGGCGAGGAACAGAGTATGAGCCTTATTTCCGTTATGAACCGGATCTGGATAATGATGGGTTTTTCAGAGGATGGTCTGCCGCCCAGCATAATAGAGAACTGTCATCTGTTTCTGAACCAGCTCTAAACTCAAAGAGTGGATCATCATCATTGTATTCAATTTATGATATCAGTGCAGTAGCAAAGATAATGTCTTTCAGATATAGATTCCAACCATTTATAAAAACGCATAATCTTCTGTCCGGTATTGAACCTCAAGCCATAGTTACACCCGGTAATTCAATTTTGGATGACTATAATCTTGTTTTGCCTGTTTTTACAGACGAAGGCTTACATGTGTTGAGGCAGATCTATCAATATGATCATTGGGATTTATTCGTTAAAGATTTCGACTATATACCTACACAGGGAACATTGACAGTTAAAGATGATCAAGGGCGTGCTGTTTTTTATGTACCTGTTGAGTCGAGTCTTTATATTTTTACTGACGAAGGGTTTAATTTAGCTTCAACAGAAATAATATTTCGTAGTGCAATAACCGATATTCCTGTTGTTATAACTAATGATTTGCTTGTGGTTCCAACAGAAGATGATATTGTTTTAGTAGATATTGGAACTCAAGAGCTAATACAATCAATACCCTTTCCTGACGCTAAGTTATCTTATAACGGTCATGCTTTGTTTGTTATATCTAATGGAGAAATACATCAATTCAGTGTTGATGATACCGGTATCATAAGTACCGATAATTCAGGTATTGCATCCATGAAGCGTTCTATGGCAGGCAGTAGAAATAATCCAACTCAGCCAAGAGTTGATCAGGGCATTAGAATTCCTGATTATAGTGGTAGTTATTCTCCCATAACTTATAAAGATGAAGAAGATGATGAGTTTGACATATTACTTATACAAAACAAACAAGGTGATATCTATTCATTTACTAATGAGCTCAAGTTGTTTTTCTCTCTTTCTTCCTATACCAATAAGTTGCCCACTCAACTCGCAATATTTGCAACCGATCACAACGAATCGCAGAAAGCTATAGCATTATTCGCGGCCGGTGAATATCTTTTTGCAATCAACACGAAAGGTACTATGGTAGATGGTTTCCCTAAGAGGATTGAAGAAAAGGAGTTTTTAGCCGGATCATACCCCAGGATAATCACCAATGATCATGGTCAATTGCTTGCTGTTTTTGAGTCTGTTGATGATGCTTTCTTCGTTTTCAACATTGACAACCTAAGAGAAGAACCAGGTTTATCTATGCTGTGGAATAGAGCAGAATGTAATGATTTGCTGTTTTGGGACGAATCGAATGATGAGCTATTGTTTTTCTTTGCTGATAGTGAGGACATATTGTATCAAAGTGTGTGGTTTGATGATCTTTATACTGATCCTATTGTATGGAATGGAGCCAGACATAGTGGTAGATCTTCATTTAGCGGAACATATAGGCTTTCAGAACTTGATACAGAGAAGCTGACAGCTTTTACCTATCCTAACCCTGTAAGTCATGATCAAGTCAGATTAAGAGTTGAAGGTGCTGCTAATGAATTAGAGGTTCGTCTTTTCGATATATCGGGAAGAACTGTTTATAAGCAAGAGATGACAGGTATAGCTGGTTCTTTTTATGACATATTGATAGATATCAAGTCTCTATCATCAGGCTTGTATTATGGTAAAGTTGAATCAGCAGGTAGAAGTGCGAAGTTCAACTTAGCTGTCGAAAAATGATTATCAATCCACTATTGGAGGATAAATAGTTTTATGAAAAGAGAAAAAAAACATTATGTTAGATTGAGTCTTAGTGCTAGTCACTGTATCGTGATAAGCTTAATTCTTGTAATCATGGTGACACCACTCTACGGTCAGGTTTTTGATGACCCTGAACTGGAATGGGATGAAAGAGAGCAACTAACTGGTGAGAAAAAATCGGCTTTCCGGGCAATTATGTATTCTACGCTTTTCCCCGGTGGAGGCCACTATTATGCTAACCGTAAAAGTATAGGTACCTTTCTGTTTCCTGTCATAGAAATCGCACTGTGGGTTGGATATTTTCATTTTGACAGCAAGGGTAGCAGTATAGAAGATGACTATATGGATTTTGCAGATGAGCATTATGATTGGGACTATTATATTTTCGGACGTGACTCACTTATAGACGGGTACGATGCAATCAACCGTCAACAAGCATCGGCGAATATTTATAGTAACCGGGATCCTGAAACAGATGAATTAATACACTTTAGATTAGATCCTGTTACCGACCCTCAGCACTACTATGAGGACATAGGTAAGTATAATAAATACATATTCGGCTGGACAGATTGGCATGATACTTACGTTAATCCGGAGTCCGGTAAAATCCATTGGCGGTTGAATGATGATGGAATATGGCTGGGGAACTGGCCATGGGAATCAGACCCTGAAAATGACCGCTATCATCGTCCGTACACCAAGCTAAGAGCAGAGTATATTCAAATGAGACGCGATGCCCAAGAAAATTTTGACAGAAGCTATTTAATGAGTTTCGGATTAGCATTAAATCGTATTGCGGCCTCCTTGGATGCCATTAGAGTGACGCAGCAGTATAATCGTGAGTTAAGATATAGTTCAAACTTTGATCTCCATATTACACCAAAGTATACTGGAAACTTTTTGACACCTCTTTTAAATTTAACGTATAGGTACTGATAATAATGTTAATTGCTCATATTGATTCTAAGAAGAAATTGCCGGTCTTAATAATCATCTCGGTATGTTTACTTTACACGGTACCTTTACCGGCTCAAGATCAATCAACAACTAAAGCAATACTCCTCTCGGCAGTTATGCCAGGTGCGGGTCAAATGTATTTAGGCAGACCCACCCGGGCAGGCGTTTTTTTCGGAGCAGAATTGATGGTGATGATGTCCTATTTAAGGTTGAACCAAGAGGTGGACTGGAAGCAAAACACTTATATGTTACATGCTAATCGTTATGCTGATGTTCCTCTTAATTCAGAAGATAGTTATTACCGCTTCATTGCTAACTATGTCAACAGTGACGAATACAATGCCGAAGTAGAAAGGGAATTCCGCAATCTCTATATTATTCATAACTATAATCCCGATGCTTACCGGGAAAGTATAGCCAGGTATTCTGTACCCGAGGATAAAGCTTGGCATTGGGAAAGCCGAGATTCATGGCTTCGTTATAGAGAAATTCGCAGAGAGAAGCAAGAGTATGAGATATTAGCGAATTTCGCTTTGGGGGCATCTGTATTAAATCGATTGATAAGTATTATCGATACGGCATTAATAGCCCGTTCAACCAACACCTACAATATTCAGACTGGTAACACTCAACAATCATTTTTGTCGGACATCTACTTCGAACCCGATTATCTCAATAATGGTATCACTTTAAAATATAATTATAGTTTTTATTGATAGTTAACAGATGCTTATTTCAAAACTAAAACTCCTAACTTTAGCAATATTGGTAATCTACGTGTGTGGCCTCAGTTCTCAAGCCGATGTTCGTCTAGATAATGATCTGTCATTACGAAAGCTGACAACGGACATACAAAATAGCCCTTCAACTCAGCCTCAGCATGCTTTTATTAAATCGGCTATCATTCCGGGTTGGGGAGAAATTAGTAGTGGGTCAAATGCCGGGTATGTTTTCTTGGGTGTTGAGTTATTGTTATGGGGAAGCAGATTCTATTTTGGGGATCAGGTTGATCTTCACGAAAAAGATGCATATATGTTTGCTCTGCAAAATGCCGGATTAAAACCTGGTGACTATGAAGCCGTCTTTATGCAAAGGATAAGCCGCTACAATAGTTCAGGTTTTGACCCCGGAGGATACAATGAACATATTCTCAGGCGTGCTCAAAATCTTTATCCTGATGACCAAGTAGCCCAGAATCAATATATCCTGGAGAATGCCATCTTAGACGACGATTTAGCTTGGAATTGGGGTTCCCGAGATCAAAGAAGAAGATACAGTATTAAATTGAAAAATGCTGATCATAACCGAGATTACATAAAATTTGTTACGGGGGCAATTGTAGCTAATCACATAATCAGTGCAATCAATAGCTTTCGTATTGCTAACAGGATACGTAGTGATCTCAATTTAGAACTCGGTCTGGACCTATCTCAACCGGCAATGCCTAAAGCAAAACTCACCTTTAGCTTTTAGATTTTCCTAATAATTATTAATTAACAAGGGATTTATAGTAATGATCAATTTAGACGGTTACAGTTTAACTATCGATGATGTGATAAGAGTCGCAGCTGATTACAAGAAGGTTGGCATATCTAAGGCAGCTTTGGAAAAGGTTAATTTTTGTCGTGACTATGTGGAACGAGTGATCAGAGAAGGGAGAACAGTCTACGGATTAACCACCGGGTTCGGTAAGTTCAGTAACGTTACCATACCAGCAGATAAAATAGCCGAACTACAAGAAAACTTAATTATCAGCCATTGCACCGGAGTAGGCAAAAATTTTTCTATTGCTGAAACCAGAGCGGCAATTTTATTACGGGCAAATGTATTGGCCAAAGGCTATTCCGGTATCAAAGCTTCGACTTTACAGTGTCTGATATCACTACTCAACAAAAGTATACATCCTTGTATTCCTGAGCAGGGATCTGTTGGTGCCAGTGGTGATTTAGCTCCTTTATCTCATTTAGCATTAATTATGCTAGGGCAAGGTGAAGCTGAGTATCAAGGTAGTATTTTATCGGGTGCTGAGGCCTTGAAAAGAGCGGAAATAAAGCCGATAAAACTTTCAGCTAAAGAAGGTCTAGCTCTAAATAATGGAACCCAGATAATGACAGCGGTGATGGCATTAAATATTGCAAGAGCAAAGAAATTATCTTTAACTGCCGATATTTGTGCAGCCTTGAGCGCTGATTCTTTACTGTCAACACCGGCACCTTTTGACGAATTAGTTCATAATGTGCGACCTCATAAAGGGCAGATCAATACAGCGAAAAACTTGAGATATTTACTGAAAAATAGCGAGCTAAGAGATTCACATCTTAAGTGTACCAATGTTCAGGATCCCTACAGTATAAGATGTGTACCTCAAGTTCATGGAGCGGTCAAAGACGCTATGAATTATGTAAAAAATGTGATAGACATAGAGATTAACTCCGCTACAGACAATCCATTGATTTTTCCGGAAGAGGACAAAGTTATTTCCGGTGGGAATTTCCACGGAGAACCGGTTGCTTTTGCTGCTGACACTTTAGCTTTTTCCATTTCGGAATTGGGGAGTATCTCAGAACGAAGAATGGAGCAGATCTGTAACCCGGCGTTAAACAGAGGACTGAATGCTTTCTTAGCACCGAGACCCGGACTTGATTCAGGATATATGATTGCTCACGTGACTGCTACTTCGTTGGTGTCGGAAAATAAGACATTGTCTTATCCTGCTTCAGTAGATTCGATTCCGACCTCTGCTAATCAAGAAGATCATGTCAGCATGGGAACTATTGGAGCAATCAAAGCGAGGAATATAATTGAGAATCTTTCTTATATCTTAGCGATAGAACTAATGCTGGCAACTCAAGCGATTGATAACAGAAAACTAAAAACATCATCGATCTTAGAGCAGGTTAAAGATTTAGTCAGATCAAAGGTAAAACCACTTGACAAGGATAGAAATATAGGGCAGGATATCAAAAAGATAAAGCAGTTGGTCGATTCAGGACAGATATTAGAGATTGTTAATCAGGAAGAACAGCTGAAATTATAGTATCCTGAATCTGTTGTATATCATAGAAGTAATAATAAAGGTGGCAAAATAATGATGCGTTGGATAACGGACAGGAACAAAACATTTATCAAGGTCAGAATGGCTCTTGTCCTTTTGCCGGTAATGTCTTTACTGTTCCAATCCTGTGTATATTATAACACCTTTTACAATGCACAGAAATATTTCGAAAGTGCCCAGGGTTATGCCATACCCGAAACCGGAAGACCGCCTGCAAGAGCAATACAAGATTATGATAGAGTCATAGAAAGGTGTACATACATTTTAAGGGAGCATCCTGATAGTAAATGGGCTGATGATGCGCTCTATCTTTTAGGCAGATCACTTTTTTATCAGCAAAGAAATTTGATACAAGCTAAGGAAAGGTTTCAGGATATGTTGGGGGTTTTTCCGGAGAGTGAGTATGTGCCATCTTCTAAAATATATACTGCCAAAATTGAATATCAGCTTGCTAACCGCTCCGAAGCATTCTTAATATTACATGAGATAATTGTTAATGAAGATTACCAAAAATATCATCCGAAGATTCTCCTTTTAAGAAGTGAGTGGCATATAACAGAGGGAGACAACCCAGCAGCTCAAGAGGACTTAAATACAATTATTCAAAATTATCCAAGGTCTGATGAATATGAAGAGGCGTTTCTTAAATTGGGAATGAGCTATTTAGAGAGTGAGCAGTTTGAAGAGTCAAGACAGCTTTTTGAGGATTTATTAGCTTCCCGGGTTGCCAGAAGAATTAGGTATGACGCCAGATATTATATAGCTCTGAGCAACTATTATCTAGGAAATTACGATAAAGTAATTCAGCAGCTAGATAGTTTATCAAGGGACGAGTATCAGCAAGAATTGTTCGCAAGAATATATGTGCTCAGAGCCAGAACTTATACCGCTCTCGGTGAGTATGACAGATCCGAACAGTTGTTTAAAAATGTTATAGAAGACAATCGACGTTCTCTTATAGCTGCTGAAGCTTCATTCTACTTAGCCGAGATGTATTTCAGAAATTTAGCAAGAAATGACGATGCGCTTGAATATTATAATCAAGTATCTCGTCAATCGAGGTTTTCACCATACGTGGAAAAGGCTATGAGTAGGAGCTCAGTAGTTAGCCAGCTTATACAATTGCACAGCACAGAAAGATCATTAAGCACTTATGAGCTAGTGCAAGAGCAGTTTCGTCTAGCAGAATACTACATATATGAGATGAACCTGCCTGATTCGGCATTAAGTGTTTACCAGACTATTGATAAACAACACGACCTGCTAACCGAAAGATTGGAAGAAGTTAAGCAATTCTTATCGCAAAATGAAACCTTAGTTGACTCATTACAAGCCGCCGAAAATAAAATCGAAGAACAAGAAGAGCAACAGGCTTTCGGATATGAGGAAGATGAATTCACCGTTGAATATGACTCAACAAGTACTGATACTTTGTTTGTTAAGCTTCAGGAAAAAGTCTATGAAGAACAGACCCTAAAAGAAGCAATAGATGCTTACCAAAAAGAATTTATTCCATACTCATACTTCTTGTCGGCCTGGGTGCTTCATCAGGAACTAAATAGAATAGATGAAGCCCGGCAGTATCTTGAAAAGTTGCAGGATAGATTTCCTAATACCAGATACTTTTATGCTACTAATCAGTTACTGAAAGGTGAACAGGTTTCATTGATGCACCCGACAGAGAAGGAAGTAGAAAAACAGTACCAAGAAACACTAGAGGTATTGAATGTTGATACCCAAAAGGCTCTTACAAGGCTAAAAGAGATAAAAGATGATATTGAATCTCTGATCGAAGATGCTTCTGCTTACTATCCCAACCTAAAAAAGCTTAGGGAAAAGATAATTTACACTATCGGCTTTGCTTATTATTTTGACATAAACGACAGTACCAATGCCAGAGGTTATTTTGATACTATTCTGGGTGAAGCACCGCAAAGCAGCTATAGCGAAGCTGTTAGTCAGTTTTATCAACATGGTAGTTTTATCGTTATAGATTCATTACCGGAACCTGAAATAGAAAAAGAAATTGACGAAGGAGTGACTGATGATCATAGAGAAATCGATGAATATGAAAATGATTTACCAGATCCACAAGAAGAGTTAGATCCGGATGCCTTAACTCCTTGGGAGCCTGATCATGGTTTCACTCCCAACTATGATTACCCCGAAACTACTCCATACGAATAGAGATTGCCAACTTCATTTATTTTCATGCAAAGGTATTTACTAAACATAGCCTATGACGGGTCCTGTTTCTCCGGTTGGCAAAAGCAGCCGCACCTGAATACAGTGCAGAATAAACTAGAAAAAGCCTTAGCCGAAATAGCTAAAGAACCGGTCAAAACTATCGGCTCTTCCAGAACGGATACCGGAGTGCACGCTCTATCCCAGTTTTGTCATTTTGACTTCCCGTTCTCTTTGAGTGAAAAGCAGATGCAGTTAGCACTCAGAACTAAACTGCCCAAAAGCATCGGTGTTAACGCAGTATATATAGTAAAAGATGACTTTCATTCACGGTACCATGCTGTAGCAAGATCGTACCGTTTCGCGATTGCTAATAAGATAACACCTTTCAACCGTAATTATAAAAGCTATTTCCCAAAATATCCCATCAAAGCAGATAAAATAAAACAGTCCCTTCCTCTATTCATAGGCAATTATGATTTTGAGATGTTTGCCCAAAAGAATAAAGACCTTGCTAGTTCATTATGTGATGTTAGAAAGATTGATTTTCTTGAAGTAAATGACGGGTACATATTAACCATTACTGCCAACAGGTTTCTACATAACATGGTCAGAAGAATTATTGGAACGCTGGTTAAGCTCTCGAAAGAAGACAACCTCCCTGAGATTATCGAGCAGTTGCTAGCTAAAAACGAGAAGCACCGATATCTGGTTTACACGGCACCACCTCAAGGCCTTTATCTGACAGAAATTCAATATGCCGGAGACAAATTTAAAGACTAAAAAAGACGCTCTTACAAATCGAGTAGGTAGAGTTAAATAAAAATATTTTAGAAGAACTGCCTACAGATAAAAGTACCACCTAAACAGTGAACAAGAGGAGAAACTCCTCATGACCTGAGTACTAAACCGAACAAAGATGAATAACAGGTCAAAGATAAACAATTTTGTGGTCAGGATGTGCCAGACTAACAAACTTGTCTTAAATAGATGCTGGATTGCAACTTAATCAGAGAAGACATTCAGGAGATTGATTGAAATTGCTTAATAATCGGTGCTTTTTCGGTGGCTGATAAAACGTTTTATACAGTTTCCATAATATGAAGCAGCACAAAAAAATATGCCCTCTATACACCAACTTAATCAGGGAGTTAATGTGTCTTTTCAATATGGAATTTGTGTTCTTAAAAAAAATAAACTGAAAACGAAAAAAAAGGCGATTTTGTAACCTTTGTAACCTGTTCCGGACTGACCGGAATCCAATGGTCATCCGCAAATGAGCGCAAATTGCGGATCTTAACGAAGTGAAGTTCGGCGAGGGAAGCGCTGCCAATTACACGAATATTCTTACAATGAAGCAGCACAAAAAAATACGATCCCTAAACACGAACTTAATCAGGTAGGGAATGTGCAATTTTAGCCCGGATAATGCAGTTACAGTGACTACGCAGCGGCATTGTTTTCTATAAGTGTAACGGAAGGCTGCATTTATGCATCTGGCACGTCGCCTTGCCTGCGTTCCTCGGCTAACAACAATAGTTGCCTGCGTTCCTCGGCTAATAACAATAGTTGCCTGCGTTCCTCGGCTAAGCCTTGCTTTGAGTTGGCATATTATTTCAAGTCATCTTTCCGGTGATGAAAAGCTACTAATTGCCGGATAACCCGGTGAAATAGAACTCAGTAAAATAGAACCCGGTGAAATAGAAAGAAAAGATTTCACGGGTCAAGAAGAACAGATTTCACAGGTTAAAAATCCAGCGGACCGGCCGAATGAACATACCTAAGGGAGTTCGACGAGGAACACAGCCAATTCAGCGTTCCGGAAATTTACTGCATTATTGGGGTTCAAGATAGAATTTTTATCAATCATTATATATGATCTCTGAATTACCTCTAATAGACGGTAGCCTTATAAGATTAATGTGCTTATCCTGCTATAGAAAAGGTTATCATCAAGACAAGAGTATCATTATTTTACACACATAATCAGAGCTTTCTATTCTATGACAAGCCGGTGGACCGATAAAGTACGCTATTTCATTGCAATTAATAAGAAGCCGTGCCGGGAGTCTTTTCTTTGCTAAGGGCATGGATCGGTTTGATTTTGTTTTGCTATTTCTGGACAGCCTTTTTATATAAAAAAGAGGTAAAGACCAGAAAACAGTTGACATAAAAACAGCTTCATATTTTCTGGCACATCATATGGGTTTTTAAGGTTCATAATGGCGTAATTTGTTTAGAAACCAGCGTTGATCGCTGTTATTAACCAAACCAAGCCGATGTAGCTCAACGGTAGAGCAACTGATTTGTAATCAGTAGGTTGGGGGTTCGATTCCCTTCATCGGCTCCATTTAATGTGGAGAGGTTCCCGAGTGGTCAAAGGGAGCAGACTGTAAATCTGCCGGCGAAGCCTTCGGAGGTTCAAATCCTCCCCTCTCCACCATTTTATTATGAGAATCTTTTATTAGCGGGAATAGCTCAGCTGGCTAGAGCATTAGCCTTCCAAGCTAAGGGTCGCGGGTTCGAATCCCGTTTCCCGCTCCATTTTTAGCATTAATAAAGGAAAGAGTAAACATAACGATGCCAAAATATGAATTAAGTCTTATTTGGCATATAAATAGATCGGCTCATGTAGCTCAGTGGTAGAGCACCTCCTTGGTAAGGAGGAGGTCACCGGTTCAAGTCCGGTCATGAGCTCCAGTTAATCAAAGTCGCGGTATCGAGAGTCACAGCGATAAGCGACGGTTAATAGTCATAGTCTCATCATACGTGATGGGGCGCCAGAGTGAGATAATAAGCAAGCTGGTCGCAGTTCAAGTTAAAATGCTTACAAAATGTAAAAGAGAATAGGAGGAGAGATGGCAAAAGAGAAGTTTGTTAGAAGCAAGCCTCATTTGAATATAGGAACGATAGGTCACGTTGATCATGGTAAGACAACGTTGACGGCAGCGATGACCCTTTATCTAAGC
>PWNZ01000266.1 GCA_003564135.1 Candidatus Cloacimonadota bacterium | reverse complement strand
GTTCGAAGATGTGACAGAACAAATAGGCTTTAATAAGCGTCGCGAGTTTAACGATATTCACGGTTTAGCAGCGGGTGATTTCAATGGAAACGGTTTCTTAGACATTATCCTGCATACTAGAGCCGGATTCGACACCGAATATCGCGGCAACTATATCTTTAAGAATCAAGGTAATGACAATAATTGGATTCAAGTTAAGCTGCAGGGTGACGGCTCGAATGTATCGACAACAGCAGTAGGGTCTCAGGCCAGACTTTTCTATTCTGACGGATCAGCCAGTTATATCCGGCAAGTTGAATCGACATCTAGTGATCAATCAATGCATCAGCATGTTCTGCATTACGGGTTAGGTCAACGAAACGAGCTCCAGCAAATAATGGTTCGATGGACGGACGGAACAACAGAATACTTTCATGGAGATGAGTACCGGGAAGTTAATCGATTGATAGATGTAGAATATGGAACCGGATCGGAAACATCAAATGTTTTAGCAGTAAGACAGGACTATGAAGGAACCTCCGACGGTACAGTCTATCGTCCCTACAATTCGATACAACAGGCTATAGATTATTCAGGAAGTGGAGATATTATTAAGGTTTTCCCCGGTTATTATTTCGAAAACCTGGATCTAACAGGGAAAAAAATCAAAATAGTTGCAACAGGTGCAAGAGAGGATACTAATCTGATGGGCAGCACTTTGGAAGGTGCTAAAGTGGTCTTCAACGGACCCGCAAATAATGATGCAATGATTAAGGGTTTTACTATCCTCGGTGAGTTAGGTGGTGGCATATCATCCACTAATGCATCGCCTATAATAATTGATTGTAAGCTTATACTAAACCGAGCAGATAAAGGGGCTGCTATATATCTCAATAATTCTAATGCAAGAATCATCGATTGTGATATAGAAAATAATCATGCTGATTCTGGTGGCGCTATTTATGCAGTTGACTCAGACTTTGTCATAGAACGTTGCTATATCAATAATAATGATGCTGCCTTTGGAGGTGTTATTAAAGGCCTTGATTCACAAGTCATGATTATAAATTCTCTAATAGTCAACAACACCTCGACCGAAGAAGGGGTTATAAATCTTGAGTCCGGTTCAGTTGAGGTGGATTTTTGCACGATCAGTGAAAACAGCCACGGACTATCATTATTCGGTAATCCAACAGCAAATGGATGGTCTATAACCAACAGTATTATCTATAATAACGGAGATTTCGATCTCAGGAGCGATCAAGGAATAACTGTCAGATATTCTAATATTTCCACCCCCACAGGAGGCGAAGGAAATATATCAAAGAACCCATTATTTATAACTGACGAAGATAATAAATGGCAATTAACACCTTTTTCTCCATGTATTGGTTCCGGCACCGACACGGGAGTAGGAGACGATTTTGCCGGTAATCAAAGACCACAGCCTCATGGTTCTAGCCCTGATATGGGATGCTTCGAACATGAAAGAAGCGCGCCAGCTCCGATGGAACTGCATGTTTCTACGGTCGGCAGTAATGATGGCGGTGACGGTTCACTCGCTAACCCCTACGCTACCATTAACCATACCATCGAACACTCTATCGGTGGTGAAACGATTATAGTAGCTCCGGGAACCTATCACGAAAACATCGATTTGCAGGGAAAGGAATCAATAATTGTTTCCCACTTCCACACGACAGGCGCAAAAGAACGGATATACGATACCATTATTGATGGTGGAAGCAACGGCCCTGTTGTTAGATTTGACAGTGGGGAATCTTCAAAATCAGGAATTAAAGGTTTCACTCTTACCAATGGTCAAAATACAACTGGAGCAGGTTTGTTGATTAATTCTGCTGATCCGGTAATCTCAAATATCAGAATACTAAACAATGAAGCTTCAGTTAACGGTGGCGGAGTATTCATCCAAAACTCAAATGCCGTGCTTAAAGACATAATTGTTGCTAATAATAAAGCAGGCAATTTTGGTGCAGGTTTATTTGTCATGAACAGCAGACCGGTTCTAGAAAGAATAGATATAAACCAAAACAAAGCTCGGCTAAACGGTGGACTAGCTGTCAACAACTCTCAAGTAGTTGGCAGACATCTCACTATTGCTAATAATGAAGCTAGTGCCGATAACCCCCAAACAGGCGGTATTTTAAGCATGAACTCCAATGTTTACCTGATAAACTCTATTGTTTGGGACAATAAACCTGATCAAACCGCTACGATGATGGATGGAACAATCGACATCTTCTATAGCAATGTTTACGGTGGTTATGAAGGTGAAGGAAACATAGAAGAGAATCCTCTTTTCCTGGATACAGAAAATAACGATTACCGTCTCAGTCATGATTCACCCTGTATAGATTCAGGTACAGCCCAATTCAACTATAACGACATGCCTCTGATTAACCTCCCCCCTACTGCCTACAGCGGAGAAGCTCCGGATATGGGAGCTCACGACCACTTGTTTGCTGATATAGATGATGAACAATTATTATTTCCCGTTGACGCTCTTGCCTTAAAAACATATCCCAACCCCTTTAATCCGGATGTAACGATTAGTTTCTCTTTGCCAGTTAGTGCAAAAACATCTGTTTCAATCTACAATATTAGAGGTCAACTCGTGAAGAAGCCGCTTCCCAAAGATTATCTTGAAGCCGGAAAGCATAGTATCGTTTTCAATGGCAGGAATAGGCAGGGATACGCATTGCCGAGCGGAGTCTATTTAGTTAACTTAGTATCAGGTAACTACTCAAAAAGTGCTAGAATCATGATGATAAAATAATGGTAATTAACATACAGGGACAGGCAAAACCTGTCCCTGTATTGTAAAATCGTGCTACGCTGAAAGGAAAACTACATAAATTCCTGTTTTAAAGATATCTCCCGTTGTTTATGGAGATTACAAAGATAACTTTTGCTATAGACTTCTCAGAATTCAAGGATCAGATAGGGACGCGAAAACTACTCTTCTAAACCGAGATGTACTAAACCTTCCAAAGTTAATACTATGGTCTTCATCTCCGCCCCACACTTTATCAAAATCCCAATCCATAAAGGTATTGTCAGCGTATGGATAAGTCATCTCAGATGTTATTCTGCCTTCACCACCGTCTGAGGTCTCCATCCCTGATGTTTCCATATTCCAGTAGCTGGTTTTGATAGTGGATGTCTCGGTCTGCGTTACTAACCGCCTATCCATTCTTCTCCTGTTACACTACCCGTGCAGTAGCAGTTATCGATGGTTAGGCAACATTCAGCATGACCCACCAAACCACCGCCTGCATAATCTTTTCCCGTCACACTGGCGCTGCTATAACTATTGCTGATGGTTAATCTCCAACTAATCCCCACCAAGCCGCCGACAAAGATTATTCCTTTCACACTACCGGTGCTGTAGCTGCTCTTTATGGTACAATTGATCCAAGCTCTTGCCACCAAGATGCTCCCATACCAAGCTCCGGTAATATCTACATTAGTAACAGCCACATTTTGGATAGTAGCCGAATTCGCAAAACCAAATAACGCTTGCTGACTTGTTTCCGGACGATTAATATATAGCCTGTCTATTTTTGGTTATTACCGTTATAATTACCTCGAAATGGATATTCAGGATCACCAATAGGTATCCATCCTTCGCTTTCATTTCTGTATTCGCCACCTTCACGGGTAACTTCAGATAAGTCGATATTTGCCGTCTGAACAAAGTGCTTATCATCATGTTCAGATCTTAAGTAGTTTCTTACATTATTCAAATGCTCTGCCGTCTCAATCTGCCATGGGTCAGCTTCCGTTCCGCTCCCTCCGGCAAATTCCTGCGTTGCCAATAACCCCCAACTGCCTATAAACAAAGCAGTTAAAAGCATCATCCTGTTTGGTGGTACATAATTTTGTTTCATGATGTATTCTCATATTTTTTTTTACGAATTTACCCTACTGATTACACCGATACAAAAATATCATTTAATGTCAATCTATTTGTTTTTTAACTATGCAACGATAGAAGCAATTATTATCTTCATTTATAGCTGTTAACATTAAATGACTCCAACTGTATATAATAGAATTGACAGATATAAATGCCATTAGTACCTTGTCAATAATATTGACTGCGTCGATTTCGTTTAAAAAGATCAGTTGCCGTACCTCGTCCGGCGACCTCGTAAACTCGGGTCGTGTTTTTTTGGCAGAAAGTTGCCGACGAAAGTCAGCGTTCCGGTTCACTTTACACAATTCTAAACCGCGAAAGGGATAACGTATGGAAACCCTGACTAAATAATATGCTTCGTAATTCACCCTGATTAAATAAAAAAAGAAGATTCCACAGGTCAGGCAGGGTAGGCCGCGCCTGTCCCTAATCTAAACAGCGAAGCACTAAACTCTCTAAACCTTTCTTTTTCTTTTGTACCCATTTGTGACCTTTTGTTTGCGTGAATTTGTGGTGAGACATTTTGTTCCGGCTTGTCCGGTTTAGTGTCTTATCGACCATTTTCGTGTTTTTTTTGGCAGGATATTGAACCCGGATAATGCAGTTATAATAAATGGAACGCTGACTTCCAGTCGGTTTATACGCCGGATTTTTAACCCGTGAAATCTTTCCTTTCTATTTCACTGTTACTCTATTTCACCGGGTCATCCGGTAATTTAAAGGGGATAGGTTGCATACAACTGTACGGACAGAGCCTGCCCTTTTGCTTGAGCAGGGTAGGCCGCGCCTGTCCCTAATCTAAACAGCGAAGCACTAAACTCTCTAAACCTTTCTTATTCTTTTGTGCCCATTTGTGACCTTTTGTTTGTGTGAATTTGTGGTTAGGCATTTTGTTCCGGCTTGTCCGGTTTAGGTAAAGACACCTGGGTTATGATTAAAACGACATTCATGGGCTCCCGACGATAGAATGCCAAGCAGGAAAGGGAATTGATTTTTAACCCCACTGTCCTGGGAAGGCGGTCATTTTGCAACCAACTTCCTAGTCAATAAGACCGTAATATGCTTGATTATCTGTGACATACAATACTTGATTTAAAGCGTTATATCAAACCCCATCTCTTTCTTAAATAAAGCTCTAAGCAAAAAGAACCTAAAAAGAGAGTAATTATTAACCAATGACGATATAGAGGGATGTCAACCCTTATTCGTTGTGATTGAGTTTCTGCCTGGCTAAGCACAACCTGATTAAGACCGTCATCAGAGAGTGCTTGGCCACCGGTTTGATTGGAGATAAACTGAAGAAGAGGCGAGTTAAAACCGCGATGTCGCGAATCTGCATGAATTTCGGAAACTACAAAGCTGCCCTCGGCCTGTTGATTGGTTGTTTCCTCTGTAATTTCAAATCTATATTTTCCGGGATCCAATTGAGGCTTTTGAGTCCGATAATAGCCATCTTTGAATGACATAAAACCTTCGGAAACTACCGCTTGACCCTCATCATATAAAATGATGCGGGGATTAAGTTCAGGGTTAACATTGAGCGTCTCATCCAAGGCAGTTAAGTTTATGTTAACAGCTTCACCTAAGAAATAGCTGTTCTTATCTGTTTGGGCAAAAAAATCCATCCCAGCAGGATTAGCTAACCATGAGGCTAAGCTGGAAATAAAGGAGTCATACTCGGAATCTTGAACCCTCAATTGCCACCTCCATAAGTCAAAGAAAGGCATATAAATTACTCTTCCTTGATCATATTCACTATAGATAATAGCGGGGCTGTTCTCATCATTATTAAATCTGGCTAAAACAGTAGCGTGAACCATTGGATCAACATAGTAATAGTTAACAGGTGGTATTTTTGCCGGATCAAAGTCTCGAAAAGACCGGTATTGGCTACTTTGAGAGGTAACCGCAATAGTCGAACGAAACAGTCGGTCTATACCGCTATCTGCTGCCGGCAAGATATCTTGTATTTCAGGAATAGTTTTACCAATTAATAATAATCCGCCACCGTTGGACACAAACCTGGTGATTAGTTCGGTTTGAGCTTGGGAGAATCTCAGACCACCACGGTTTACTATCACTAAAAGTTGGAGGTGGTCAACAAAGATTTGGTCATCATCAACTTGTTCTCTGCCTATGTAAAAACGATTGTTTCTATGAGTAAAAACCTCTGTATCTTTGCGTTCATCCAAATTGAAGTTACTGCTGATAAACATAACGTCCCAGGCCGGATTATCGGCTATGATATACGTGCCGCTTCTTTCTTCAATCACCCTTATGGCTCCGGGATAAATATTGTTATCTCTGTTTACCTCGCCCTCTTCCCTGTCGTGTTCTATTTCTGCTCTGATAGTGTATAGACCCGGTTCTTCAAAAAGGTGTAAAAAATTGGCCTGTTGGGCTGGTCTTTCGCTAAAATCGATGCTTTTTTCGTCGAGTAAACGGTCGTTTAGATAAATACTTACTTCCGCCATATCATTAAAGTTTTCTGCTAGTAAGTCGGCAATAATAGTTATCTCTTCATTGGTGTAAGCAGTTTGGTTGTAGATTAACCTATTAATACTCAGGTCAAATTCCTCGGTTTCAATCTCGGGATGAACGGTATTTATGGGAATATTAAAACGATCAACCACACCGAACTCAGGATCATTAAACCAACCGTCTGAGAGTAAATAAACCTGATGTAGGTCATCTAAGTCTGCTCTTTGGGACAGGTCTTGAAGTGTCGTAGTTAAGTTAGCTGATATACCTCCATCATCAATACCTTCAGCAAACTCAAACTCTCTAACGTCATAACCCGCAGCTTCAGCATTACTTCTCAGTTCGTCTTGATACTCAGCAAATAACTCTTTTTTTGCTTGCCCGTCAATCCGGTTTTCCATACTATAGGAGTTGTCGAATAAAAATGCTATTTGCGGCTGATAGGTTGCTGTACGGTGAAACGATATAATCGGATTAAAGAGCAACAATAATACTATCAGAATGACGATATACCGTAAAATAGCAAGAAGTGTTCGCCGCTTTTGAGGTAATACGGGAACCGTTCTACGATAATACAGATAGACGACTATTAGCGCGGGGATCAGCAGTAAGAATATCACCTAAATTTCCACCTCGTCGTAACAGACAGGGCAATACCTTGTGAATAACTAGATGGCACAAATGCGTTGCAACTTTCGATCCCCACATCGAAAGCTAACTCGTCAATATCTAATCCCAGCCCATAAGTAAATCTATGTGGACGGGTACCAAATCCCGGTTTGAATCCAAACCTTAGTGGAAAGCTGTTGATTTGTCTGTATTCAATTCCCATACCTATCTCCGCTTTTTTACTACTAAGAACGGAATCAGTAAAACCTTGTTTCCAATCAAATGAAACTAAAAATTCATTACTGGCAAACTCGAAGGCAGTTATCACCGAAGGATAGATATATGTGGTGAAATTGGAGACACTCCGCGTACTGTCTGATATTATGACAATATCTGAGCCTAAATCGGATATATATACATTGTTGATAGTTGCTTTATATGAAGTCTCTTCGTTTTCACCGGACCATGTAATAAACCCGAAAGCATTGTCAATAACCAGTGAAACAGTGAAGTCATCACTTATATCTGTTCTTAAACCCAAAATACTTTTGAGGCCAATACCATTTGTAGCGGTTTTCATCGCTAAAATCTGATCAAAATATAGGCCATCATCCGATGTCTTGAATTTGCTACTGTACCTGTCAGTATCAATAAAAAAATGACCACTAAGAAAACTGAGTGCTGCACCTGTATAAACGGGGCAGTCGAACAGCTCAAATTTATATATTCCCTGACCGTAAGTAATATCGGAATATAATAGTAAACTGAATCCATTGTTTTCAGAGTCGAAGTGGTATTCTTGTCCGTATTCATTACCAAATAAAAGCAGTTCAACATAATCGGAAGATAACATCCCCTGGGTATGGATATTTATACCAGCTGTTAGTGCAAATCTGCTTCTAGAATAACCGATTATATGCGAAAAATCTGCTTCTAAAAACAGTCGGTCATCTATTCCGGATAGCAAGCTTCTTTTATCTCGATCTTCAATTAAGCTTCCGTTCAGACTATTATATCTGCTAATAGATAGTGCATTGTTACCTATATTAAAGGAAGTGCTGCCCAACAAGAGTTCGCTACTATGTTCGGTGAGACAAAACAGGTTGGCAGGATTCCAATAGTTGGCGGCAGTGCCTCTGGCTCTTGTAGAATAACTACCGGCTAACGAAGAAGCATCAGCTAAAGATAAAACCGTTGTAGAGATTGCTAAGAAAATAGCTACAACTAATAAACGGTTCGTGATCAGAAAAACAAGATTGCAGCATGACTTTTTGAGCTTGGTATTATTACCTTTGGTCAGTTTAGTATAAGATTTTACTTTATATTTTATCCGGCTTGGTCTCATATATCAATCCTCAGTCTTATGTTTAAGCTACCGATTATCTTAATATAGTCATCAGGCCGAACAGCTACGGTAGTTTCGGTATGGTCGAAGGTGATTTTCAAGGCAAAATATATCTCTTCATTTAAAAATAGCTCAATGTCTTTGCGATCAAGATGAAAATCTACATTGTAAATCCCCGGTTCTTGATGACTAACTCTACTTCCCACATAGTTATCGGTGAAAGCTAAATTATTAACACTATTTTGTTGAGTATATCCAAAGATATCTAACGTGTCAGGTGAATCACTGAAATAAACGCCTACTAATGCACCTAGTGGAAGCTTGTTTTGCATCATAAATGACATTACAACTTCTTGAGGGTATTCTTTAATATACTGGCGATTTTCTTCGCTTATTTCGACAGAATGTACGGTATCCGGTACGATAGTTGAGTTATTAATCCTAAAAACAGATTGGCTTGATAGCTTTATCTTGCCAAAACTTCTTTGAGTAAATGTAGCAAAACCCGGACTGTCATCTTTATTGCCCATTATCAGTTGGGCATCTTCAATTATCAGTGTCTCTGGGAAAATATTTATTAAACCGGTTAGTTTGGGATGGTCTATTACAACCTTGGTTTCTGAGGGTCTATCAAGACTTTCGGCCCTGTTAAAGAGTATATTATCCTCACGAGTAAGGTCTAATATATACTCTTTGTTATCTCTAGTATTGATCGCTCTCATGGTACCTGTCAGGTAAGCATCAAAACCCATCTCATTCGTAAATAATAACTCTAAAATAACCTTATCCAGCTCTATAGCATTACTTATATTATGAGGGTAATTAATATTGCTCTTTATGATTTGATCGTCAATTGAAACCTTTTTATTCTTCAGATAACCTCTAAAATGATCAAAATAAAGAGGTTCATCAAAATAGATCCTGATTTTGCCCAAAACTTCAAAGGTTTCTTTATGGCTTGATTTTACTTTAAAGTTCAGACTATCTATAATAACGGTACCCTGCTCATCACCAATAAAACAGTTAGATATGTCTTCGGAAAATACTGTTTGGTCGAATTCATTTATCAACATTGTTAACTGCTTATTATCAGGAGTTATTATATCGGTAAATATTATTTCCAATTCGTTAAGTTCCTCAATGACCTCAGTTAGCTCGACATTTATCGTACCCTGGGAAATCAAAGCATAGGTAAGGTCTATATCTTCATCTGCTAACCCACTCTCATCAATAGGTAATGAGATATCTAACTTTTCAGCTACCGGATAAAGATCTTGTGTTATTGATGTTTTAGACTGTAGGAAAATACTTTCTCCGGCAAAGCCGCTCTCAACTTCCTCCTCGATAAACAGAGTCAAAAGTGTATCCTCAACTACAAAATTCTCCTCGTCCTCCAGATCATAAATCGGATAGGATCGATTAATCAGCGGTAATGAGATATCGACATCCCATTTTATCCCCTGAAAATCCTGAGGAGCTTCACAACTAACCATGAGATACATCACAAATAATAGTATTACTAACTTGTATAACATTTAACCTTCTTTCTAAATCTAGTAAATCTTTTGGTGTAATTCCTGCCGAGCAGAATTGACTACGTTAGCCTTAACCGCCGGAAGACTCGGATCAAAAACAACCGGCAAAGAACCAATGTTTAGCAGCTTTTTAATCTTTTTAAGTAACTGATGGTTGTCCCTCAATAACAGTGACACCGCTTTATCAGATATAGCTAATACTCTGTTCGAAGCGGGCAAATCAATAAAGTCTTTAGATGTATTGATGTCACTTCGAAGTTCTTCCTTTATAGACCTGAACAATAGCTCACGGTTAACCAACTCTCGAAAAGCCGGATGATAAGGACCGGAAATAACATTCGACTCGTCACTCGAGAGATCGGAGTGCAGACCTACTTTTATTACCTTTATTTGTTCCTCCTCAAACGCGTTAATCATATTGCAGCATATTGTTATTGCCGATGCAATTGTCAAGGCTTGATATTGATTAGCTATGTACATCTGTTCTAATTCCGTCGATTTTAGGACTAAAGTAGGATATATTCTGATAAAATCGGGTTTAATTTCTAGTGCTGTTGTTATGGTTTCCTGCAAGCTACGAGTAGAGAAACCGGGCAGCCCGGGCATTAACTGTATACCTAAACTGATATTGTTAGCTTGGATCATTTTACAGGCATTAACAGCCACATCACGAGTGTATGAGCGGTTTGTCTTGATTAGTACCTCGTTAGAGAAACTCTGGACACCTAACTCGATAGTATTAATATTATTTTCTTTGCAGAATGTTAGAATACCTTCGTTTATGCCATCTGGTCGGGTAGATATCCTGATACCCGATATTCTGTTAATAAAAGGCTTTACAGATGCTAGCAGCTTTGCACGCTCATCCTCTGAAAGCATGGTAAATGAACCACCGTAAAAAGCAATTTCGGACTCGGTTTTCCGGTATTTACTAGAGAATTGAGCTAATTTTTGATCTAGGTCTCGAGCTAAGAATTGATCGGTAGATAGTTGATTAGATACTGTAGTTTTGGTAATGAAACCTTGTTGACAATAGCAGCACCTTTGAGGACAGCCATAAAAAGGAATGAATATCGGGAATATTTTCATTAATTTTCAGCAAACAGAAATAAAGCTACCTACGCAACATTAGATGTCGACGTGTTTACACCCATTTTTAGCAGCGTTTTGTTCAGCAGTTTTTTTTGTGAAACCCTGGCCCGAACCCACAGCATCATTGTTAATATAGACATCAACACTAAAGACTTTTTTATGGTCGGGCCCTTCAGTTGATGTAACTATGTATTCCGGTAACTTTTTATACTTAGATTGACAATATTCTTGCAGTTTGCTTTTATAGTTTATGTGAACATCACTATTGAGCTCTTCCGAGTATCCGGTTAAGACGTGTTCTATAATGAATTTTTTCGCTACTCTGAGACCACCATCAAAGTAGATGGCACAAATAACCGACTCCATCATGTTTGATAAGATCGACTTCTTATTATTACCTTTGTCTTTAAGTTCGTCATCTCCAAGAATTATGTAGTCTCCTAAGTGTATGGCTTTAGCTTTAACAGAGAGGTAATTCTCAGAAACTACTTGAGATTTTAACTTGGATAAAAAGCCCTCTTTTTTATTGGGATATTTAGAAAAAATATACTCAGCAGTTACAAAACCTAAAACTGAGTCGCCTAGGAACTCCATTCTTTCGTATTCAGAAACCGCACCACTAAGATCACCATTCCTGTAATAGCACGAAGTATGTGTTAAAGCTATTTTTAAGATTGAGACATCTTTGAAGGTATAGCCAATAATCTTTTCAAAGTCCGACAGGTTGTTATTAACGCAATTCCCATAATCTTTTGGTATAGCTACTTGTTTGCTGGTAAAGCTGCTAATTAATGATTTGATTATTTTTTTCAAAACGATTACCTTAAATAATATAAGCTACTGAACTATAGTAACCTACAAAGACATACAGGTATTAGTTAAAATATTATATACCATTATAAATTCCACCGTTTAATCTGAAATTATAGTTGATACTCTGTATGGTTTCCCCAATTATCTGGTCGCTGAATCAGTATCTTGAACTTTAACAATAGCTGATTTAGTGATCAGATCATCTTAATATCAGGTTGCTTCACCAACAAAGTAAAATCTTTTGGCCGGTTTTGCTCATAACAATGGGAATTCGACTTTACAATCAAGCCGAACTCCCATTTCAAAATCAGGGATACAGTAATTTTTCCGGAAGCATTATTCAGCAAATCTCTTTATAACTAAAACGCTGTTATGCCCACCAAATCCTAATGAGTTACTTATTGCGTAATTTACCGGATGTTCAACAGCTTTGTTGGCAACATAATCCAAGTCACAATCGGGATCGGGGTATTCATAGTTAATTGTGGGATGTATAACTCCTGTCTTAGTTGACATTATGCAAGCCATAGCTTCCAATCCTGCCGCAGCTCCGAGTGAGTGCCCCAGCATAGATTTAGAGGAATTGACTTTCAGCTTATATGCGTGCTCGCCAAAGATAGATTTTATGGCTAAAGTCTCAGTTTTGTCATTAAGTGGAGTAGATGTTCCATGGGCATTAACGTAGTCAACTTCTTCAGTTGTTATGCCGGCATTTTTAAGAGCCATTCTAATAGCTCTGGCTGTGCCATCTCCTTCCGGATCCGGTGCAGTAATGTGATATGCGTCTGAGCTTGCGCCGAAACCAACAACCTCAGCGTATATTTTTGCACCGCGCTGTTGAGCATGTTCTAATTCTTCAAATACTAAGATAGCTGCGCCTTCACCCATAATAAAGCCATCTCTTTCTTTATCAAATGGTCGGCATGCTCTTTCCGGTTCATCATTTCGGGTGCTTAGTGCCCTCATCGAACAGAAACCACCGATAGCTAAAGGTGTTATAGCTGCTTCACATCCACCG
>PWNZ01000177.1 GCA_003564135.1 Candidatus Cloacimonadota bacterium | reverse complement strand
ATCTCGGTAGCCAATTGCTTCAACTTCAATTCCCTTCTTATTCAGGTCACTCAGTTTTATCTTCTCAGGAGCATAAAAGCTATCAAACTTGGATAGTATCTTGTCTCGAAAAGCTTCGTAAGTCTGAGAATTATTATACATCTCATTCACTTTTTTGAGGGTATAAATCGTTGTATTCATCTGTTTGTTCAGGGTATTTGTAACTGCTTGCAATTGATCAACTTCCTTTTTAGTGAAAACTCTGTGCAGATAAGCAGGAAAATTAACTTTTATGAACTTTTCATGACCTGCCTCTGTGAACTTATTGATAGCCCTGTCAACAATACTCTGACTATCATCACTATAATTAATCAAATCTTTAACTACTTTGTCAGTAAAATATTTAGTTCTCAAAGCTTGATTAAGAGCGTTACTAATAGAACCGATCCTTTCATCAGTGTTATTCTTGAACGATATGGTCAGCTTCTTTTCAGGTACGTCAGATTTCAGCAGGGTTTCAATACCGCTCTCTTTTGAGGTACCTTTTAACCAAGCGATAACATCAGCATCTGAGTTTTCCTTAATATATGTGATAATAGTTTGAAGTATCTTTTTACAATCATCTTCATTGAAGTAGTCAGATATTCTCGTAGTATCAGGTTGTAGCTCTGGCAACCGAACCGAACCATACTTGTCTTCAGACCCCTCACCACTAACAAACAGATACCAATAATCTCTTGGGCTCTTCCATACAGTCAAGTTGATATCAATCTCCATCTTGTCATAGACGTATTTTTCAATCTTTCTTAGTTTGTCGTGGACATAGATTTCTGTGAGAAGTTCAGTTAATATCGCTATCTCTTTATCACTACCTTTGAACGATTGATTATGGAAGTAGAGATTGTTCTCAAAATCAACATTTATGGTTCGTTCATCTATTTTTTGTAACTGATTGTTGTATAAAATATAGCTGTCAGCGTCTTGCCCATCTCTTCCTGCTCTTCCTGCTTCCTGAACAAAGCTCTCTAAGGAGCCGGGATAGTTGATATGAAACGTAAAGCGGATATTCGGTTTATCAATTCCCATTCCGAACGCCTTTGTGGAAACAAGCAGATTGAGTTTATGGTTGATAAAATCTTCTTGTGCTTTTTTGGAGTCCTCCTCAATCCTCCTGCCGGTCTCTTCATTTGTGTCTGATGAACCCATAAAAGTGCCGACACGTAGGTTATCTAACTCGCCTCTTTGAAGAGCACTATGTATAGCATCATACACACCACTACCGGGGTAATTATAGTTCTTATACTTATCCGTAACCCCAAAGCACCAGCTTCTATGAGGGCAGAATACTATGCCTGAGTAATCGTTCTTTTCATCAAACTTATTGACCTGCACCCCTTCTATTAGATGTTCTATCAATGTTTGTTGTTTTGAGAGACCTATTGCTTTCTTCAAATCCATTTCTTTTTCAATATTCTTAATCTCTGTTTCAATTATCTTCACAGCATAATGCAGATTATTTCTGAGAGTTGTTTCATATCTCACGACGGCATCTTCGGGTAAAGCATTTTCCTTACCTTCAGATAGCTCTCTTTGGACATCAGCCAGAACATCAAAAGAAGCGGTAGCAGTTAAACCAAACAGTGGTATTGTTTTGCAGTCTTCCGGCTTTGTCTGTAGCTGTTTTATTTTGCAATATTGTTGAATGTTTCTGCCTAAACTCAGATACGAGACTCTGAAATCGTGTCCCCATTCAGATACACAATGAACCTCATCAATAACACAATAGTTGAAATAGACCTTATTATCGGACATCTTTGCTAATTGCTTTCTAAAGTCTGATATCTGAAGCCTTTCGGGTGATGCAAAAGTAAATAACACTTCACCTCTTTCAAACCTTGCTATTTCCTTTTCTCTCTTTACTCTGCTACCTTTATCAAGAGAAGACATAATGTAGTTGCAAGCGTCAATACCCTCTTTCCTGAGATTATCGAATTGGTCTATCATAAGTGATTTCAAGGGGTCTATCACTAAACAGACACCGGGCTGAAGCAATGCAGCAAGCTGATATGTCAGTGATTTGCCGTGTCCTGTCGGCAAAAGACCAATAACACTCTTACCCTGCAACGCTCTGTTTAGGATGCTTAACTGCCCTGAGCGAAACTCTTTCTTTCGGAAGATATTTTGCAAAAAAAAGGTTAGAGCTTGTTCAATTAACGTTTCGCTGACATTTTCTTTCTTTTCTTCATTGTTCTCGTCCGGTTTAATGAACTCAGAATAGGCGATAATGTCTGAAGTTAAGAACTTTCGGGTAGTGCGAGTGTTATGTGAAGAACGGATAACACATTTTTCTTTTGCCCTGCAAGAATCCTTTGCACCGGAATGGTTTGGCTTCTGTAAAATAGAGATGTCTATGAACAGATCATATTTTTCATCAGGATTAATCTTCTTAATGTCCGCTTTATGAACTGTGATTTGCTTGGACACAACGGCACTGTGAAGTGAGGCATCTTTGAACTCTTCTGAACTAAAGATGGTCAGGTCAATGTAAGTTTCGAATTTTTTCCCTTGCAAGGCATAGATGTTTTCCAACTGACTCTTCAAGTCAGCTATGGCAATAGCTGCACAGGGAACATCTCTTTCATAAACTGAAATTTTCCATTTATCGGAGTTTTCGGAGTTTAAGGATAGCTTGTCTTGCAACAGATGATGAACTAAAACCTTCTGCAATCTTGCTATAGCAAAAGGGGATAGAATGAGTTGTAAAGCTTTCTTGCCATCTTTATCATCGTAAAGAGGCGAAGAGTAGTTCTGTATTATCGTTTTGAAATAAGGTTCCAAAGCTAACTGTCTTAATACTGAAAGTTTGTTGTCTAAATTAATGAACTCGCTATTTTCAACCGTTATCCTCAAGGTCTCTTCCCAACCGTGATCTGCCACTGCATCATCTCTTCTCTTATCGAGATTCGACTGTGCCTGTTCTTTGTGATGCTCCTCGTCTATTTCGATTATTAGACCATCTTTTCCTTTGATTTTGTAGGGGTGTTGCAGAGCAAAATCTACCCTTTGTTCGGTAAAATCAGCATCTTGGTTAATTATAGATGTCATCTCTCTTTGAGGTTCTAATAACTGTAGCCAAGCTTCACCTAATTTGGCAGGTAGTGTTTCAAAATAAAACTTTCTTTCAAACTTTGGTTCCCGTTCCTTGTCACCCTGTTCTGCTTTGAGTTCCATCTCAGTGTTATTGCTGTTTATTCTGGGGTCAATGATATGGAGAGCAGGCAGAAATCGTTCGCTGATTTTATCAAACTCTTCATT
>PWNZ01000047.1 GCA_003564135.1 Candidatus Cloacimonadota bacterium | reverse complement strand
GAAGAGCTTTGACTCTCGCCTTACGGCTGCTGCCATCTTCTTCGCTTCTAACTGAACGAACAATTGGTTAGGTTGGATTCTCACCAACTTCCCTGAACGACGCTTCGTGGCGCACCGAATTTAATCAGAGAGAGAATGTGCAATTCAATAGGGAATTTGCATTAGTTATAACACTTCCAATACTGTTCTATGTAGGGAAATCTTTATGAAGAGTATTCTGCAACTCATCAATCTCTTTAAAGCTTTCCCGTAAAATGATCTCTTCGAGATGCCCTAACTGACCGGGGTCTATCCAATTGTCTGCTTCTGTATTATTCTCTATTGCCTGAGCCTGATTCCATAAACGCCTTTTAACTAACGTTTCGAATGCCGTAACAATATCCCGGTGCTTACCTTCAAGAATTATCCCTAAATTCTTCATAGACTCGAGACGGACAAGTGTATTCGTTTCCTCAATAGCATTCTTCAATGCATAGAGACGAGCAAAACTGACGATTGCCATAGCCGGAGACTTTACGTCAACCTTACCCGGATGCTTTTTACTGCTGGAGGTTACGATAGATCCCAGCACCCGCATTGGAGTCTTGAAAAGCAGAGCATTTTGGGCTACTTGCGACAAGAAAAAAGGAGTTTCCTTTATTAGGAGATTGATGTGATTGCGAAGGTCAGTCGCCAGTTCAGGATCACCAGCAACCGGGCGAAAATCAAAAAAGATACTGAACTCCACCACCTGCTGAGGCTCACAATTATGGATCCAATCTTCAAAATAAGACTTCCAGATGTGCAGAGGCTGACACCATCGCGGATTTGACGCTAATTTGTTACCGGGACATTTCTTAAACCCCGCTTGTTCTAAGAGATCACATATTTCTGAACCAAGTTTTTCAAAATATGCTTGTGTCTCTTTATTGCTTGTTTTTTGATCGGACTCATATATGATTGCATTATCTTGGTCACTGAACATTGTCATGGCTTGTCTTCCATGACTTCCCAGCGCAACAAAGGTAAAAGGTACAGGTGGCTGTCCGAGCTCTTCAACACAGAGTTCTACGATTTTTTGAGTGGTAATATCGGCAATTGTCGAGATCATGTAAGTTATTGCAATCGAAGAAGTCCCGTTTTCAAGTAAAGATACTACCGTACTGTTAATTTTTTTACTTAACGATATCACTTCATTGACTCGATTAGTTTTTTTTATCGAATCAACGATATCGGAAGCAATTGTATCCGGTATGTGTAGCAGCCGTTTAAGGGCAATTTGAGAGCCTGTATGGTCGGCTATATCAACAGATCTCCGCACCAGGATCATGCAGCCGGAATGTGGATCATTTAACTCACTTTTAAAAGTCAAGGTGCAGCCTAAGGTTGTCCCGTCACACCTCTTGAGAACGCCATAGATGGGATTATGAGCACCAACATTGTTTATGTTAGGAAAGTCCTTCAACCATTCCTTATTAGCCTCAATCTCCGGGAAAACATCTGTCAATTCTAACAACTCAATATTCTCAGGACCGCACCCGAGCAACTCATACATGACAGTATTGGCATACCTACAGCGCTTATCATAAACGAACAGAGCGCCTTCCGTAGCAGCCTCACTTAAAGCACGGTATCTTTCGATGGACTCTATTAGTAGTTTTTCAGCGTCATTTCGTGAATTCTCGAGGACTAAGCCTTGTCTTACCAAGTATATCAGCAACAGTGTGATAATCAGGATTATTCCAATCGACAACTTCACAATGTGGCTTTGGAGATTTTTTATTTCTGATTGTACGTCGTAAACATAGATGCCCGTGCCGATAACCCACTCCCATGGCTCAAACAAACGTATGTATGATTCTTTAGGCTCCATTCTCTCTTCCTCATCCATCCACTGCCAGACATAACTGATAAAACCTTCTCCTTTTTCTTTAACGAGATCGGCAAAAGCAACGAATATTCTTGTGCCTTCTTCATCTCTAAAACCTGAAACATTCTCATTATTTAAGTCCGACCTGTAAGGATGCATCAATATGCGGGGAGTTAAATCCTGTAACCAGAAATAATCTTTGTTGTCCTGACCGTAACGCATTGCCTCAATGCGGTTCTTGGCAAGAGATTGTGCCTGCTCAAGCGTCAGATGTCCCTCCTCGACTTCTTCAGCAGCTTCATTTAGCACTCCCCAGGCAACCTGTGTTAGTTGTTTGATATTTTCTCGTTTTCTTTCCAATAGAGTTCTTTCAAAATAGGGAAGAAGAATTACAAAAAGAGCTATGATGAACAAGACCAAAGTCATCAAAGCAGGTAGTAAAATATTCGGGAAAAAAGTATACCAGCGATTTTGGAACTTCTTTTTAGCGTGAGATGATTGTGGTACAGGAGCTTTATTGACAATTGTAGATCTTTTCAGCAGGGCTGTCCGGAACGCTTTCCACTGATAGTTGGTGATAAGTATCCCCGGAGAAGGATCGTCTGTTAAGTGATAATCCGTTCCAGCCGACACGATAAAGTTATTGGTGTTTGCTATTTCTAATAATTGCTTATTTGTTGCATCGGAATTAGGCCCGTAAAGCGCTTCGATCCCGTCCAGTCCCACCTTTTGCAGATCATTCAACAGAATTCGCAACTGATTGGGTTCCGGCATGGTTTGGAAAGGATGTGCCAAAATTGCGACGCCACCGGCATTGTGAATAATTTCAATTATCTCAGCCGCAGTCCTAAAAACTTTAAGCATGACACTAGTTGAGGGCTCGCCGTTATGGGCTTTTTTTTCATTTAATAAAGCATTTAATCCCGGGTAATTCAGATCAACTCCGTATGCGAGAACATGAATGATCTGACCTTTCTGTATTGTGGTTATCTCCAGGCCCGCAATAAAACCAATTCCGTGGCGCTTTAAGGCCCTTCTGAACTCATTTTGCCCGGCTATGGTATTGTGATCTGTCAGAGAAGCATATCTAACACCGTTATTATGCATTATCTGGGCAATTTGTTCCGGAGACATGATCCCATCACTATATGTAGAATGACAATGAAGATCTACATTTATGAGTCTGTCGACATCTCGGGAAGTAAAAGAGTAGTCCTTAAAATCAATCTTAAGTTGCCTATCAATCATCAGCTAAGTCTCCGTTCTATTAATACCTTTAAGTTATTTCATAGATCTCATCGCCTACAGCATTCGAATCTGTTGATGAACAAAAATGTCAATCTTAGATTGTATGTCAAGACGAATGAGTTAAAAGGGTAAACAGTAGAACTTAACATCTTGCTCTGTTTTCAAATCGAGCGGGTGATTTTCTATTATGTATGCACACTTTGTAGGACAATTTATTCAGCGTAATAATAGCACTATCACTACAGAACGGTAAAGTATAGATGTAGTTTGACAACGAACCCCGGACGTAGAGCATAGGGTATCGTAAACTGGAAGAACTCGATTTCATTCATGTAAGACATTGTGATAGCTAGTTACTTTTGATGTGAACATGTACCTCTGTTTAACCTTTATTTTCAGCTTCTTCCCTCAGATATGCAGAGTATCCTTACAATTTTATCAGTTCATCTCAATTTTTCCCTCTGCCCACACGATTTGAAAGTGACCCTAAAAATCGTCACTCCTCGAGACTCGAAATCCTATTTGACAATATCCTCAACGAACCTTCCTAAGCAAAGAATTATGCTACCAGTTTTTTCGGGTCTCTTCAAAACATGCCGAAACAGTACTAGTAAGACTTCTCTGAGGATCCTGAGTAATTGGAGCAACAGAGTTAGCAAAATGTCTCAATATATAGCCAATCTTCACAATTCAATCCCAAAACCGTATTTTTAATTTCGAGCAATTAAGATACTTTTGGAGGCTAGAGACCATATATAATGACAATTTTTATTGACAAGTTAAGGCACTTGATTTTTTTGGCATCAAAATCAAAAAGCTATACCAAAGAGGAGGTATCCCGATGAAAATCTTAACAATTATGGTCAGCCCCTTAGGCATTTATGCCGGTGTAGCTACCGCTTTACCCAGGAGAAGGTGTCCCAGCTTATAGCTAAAATATAGATTTCCCATCAGCCACGGACACTTTCCGTGGCTTTTTTTTTGCCGGTAAAGCGATAACACTCTTCAGGCTAAACACCCACAGCTCCCATTAAGCAGTAATTGACAAATATTATCACTGTTAATCAAGAAGATGAGATCTAATAATAATTAATTTAATATGCTAAAAACTTGGTATGGCAGCCCATAGAAGCTTTTCCTCACTAAAATAGTAGACGACATGGGAGAAGCGATCGCCACTACACAGGTTAAACATTAATAATGAAAACGAGATGAAGTTCTGTTGATGTCATTCAGAGAGAAAAATGACTAACCCTATAATCAAATAAGAGAAAAATATGAAGAAAAAAACATTAGATGTCAAGATAATCAAAAAGCTAATACCGTATATAATACAAGAGAAGTGGCTATTTATAGTCGGTCTGTCTATGATGTTAATTGGTTCGTTCTTGAGGCTAGTTGACCCGTTAATTATCGCCCATATCATCGACAATATTGTTCCGATTAAGGACACAGAAGGATTGTATCAATTTGCCGGTCTTTTTGTAATAGTCATTCTCCTTTCCGGCCTATTGACCTACCTGCAGGTTATCATTTTATCGAAAATGGGCATAAGGATTGTAACTCAGCTCAAGTTTAAGATGTTTGATAAGTTTTTACATCTTCCGGTAAGCTATTTTGATCACAATCCTGTTGGTGAATTAATAGCTCGAGTCGAGAGTGACTGCGAGAACGTGCGCCGTTTATTCTCAGATTTATCGGTGACTATCCTAGGTAATATGCTGTTCTTTTTCGGGATGCTAACTGTCATGTTTATGCGTCACTTTGATGTAACCTTAATCTTACTAATTCCCATCAGCATCGTAGTAATAACAGTATTTTTCCTAGTCCGTTATTTAGGCAGTTTCTTCCGCCTAGCTCGTGCCTTGAATACAGAAGTTACCGGAATAATAGCAGAATATCTTCAAGGTATTTCGATAGTACAATTATTTAACCGTCGCCAACAAGTCATGGAGATATTAAAAAATAAGGCTAACGAAAAAAGGAAAGTGGAATCGAAAGCTTCATTCACGGAATATAGTTTTTGGGGCTTGTTTGGTTTCTTAATCGAGACTTTGTTTGTTGTGATCCTGATATATGTTTTAGCGCCACAAATTCTAGCCGGTTTGGTAACTATTGGAACGTTGATCGTGTTTATTCAATATACTCAACGGATTTTCTGGCCTTTAATGATGGTATCGGAAAACATCAATCAGATCCAACGAGCCTTTGCCTCTTTGAGCCGGATATTTTATATCCTCAGCTTAGAACCTGAAACTAATCATGAAGAAGATCTTTTTTCAGGCAGCGTTATTGAGATGAAAACTACACGTCCGGTATCCTACAGAGATACCATCGATTTCAAAGATGTTTCTTTTCGGTACAATAAAGATGAATGGGTACTTAAAGATATAGATTTCTCAATCAACAAGGGAGAGAAAATAGCTTTAGTTGGTGCTTCAGGAAGCGGTAAGACAACAACTGTCAGCCTTTTATGCCGCTTCTATCATGTTAGTCGTGGCGGTATTTTTGTAGATGGGGTTAATATAACGGATTTCGGGCTGAAGGAATGGCGAAGAAAAATTGGTCTGGTTTTACAAGACATATATCTTTTCCCCGGCAATGTTAAGGAGAATATACGCATATATGACAACAATATCAGGGATGAACAGATATTCGAAGCTCTCGCTTATGTTGGTGCGACCAATATTATTAGCAAGCTAAGCAAAGGAATAGAATCGGAGATCTTAGAACGTGGTCAGAACCTATCAGTCGGAGAAAAACAATTGTTGAGTTTTGCTCGAGCAATTGTGTTTAATCCCGATATAATAATACTTGATGAAGCAACAGCATCAGTGGATGTGAGGACTGAAATGAAAATCCAGAATGCTATGGACAAGATGCTCGAAGGTAAAACAGCCATAATCGTTGCCCATAGATTATCTTCGGTAATTCATTCAGACAAAATCCTGTTCTTTAATGATGGACAGATCATCGCTTCGGGAACTCATAGCGAGTTAATGGATACTTCAAGTGAATATAAAAAGTTAGTCGAATTACAGTTTCTCCGCACGGAAAAGGCCATTGGTTAGCAGTGGAGTTCAAAGACACAGAAAGAGGTTAATGAAATGAATAAAAACATAAAATGGATTATAAAAGAATGGAGTAACCATAAACCAATGCTGCTGCTGTTATTGTTTCTGACGTTATTGTCAGCTATAGTGACCGTAATATATCCAATAGTTGTAAAAAGACTACTGGACACTCTGCAAACAATGATGGAAGAGCCTGGAACCTATAGTGGAATTCCTTCGGAATTGCAGTCGATAATCTGGCTTTTTGTCATTGTTGGATTAGTCAAGATGTTAGCAGCAGCTTATCCTGGTTTTAGAGCTATCTATAATGCTAAATTCGAGTATTTGATCAGGAACCGCTACTTTTCCTATATATTAGATAAAGACTTCGGATTCTTCAATCACTTTAGGACCGGTGACTTAGTGACTCGTCTGACTTCCGATATCACCGACTTCCCTAAGATAGCATGGTTTATGTGTTCGGGGATATTTCGTTCTATCGAGTCTTTTGCCAAAATATCATTCTGCGTAGCTGCTATGTTTTACTTGAACAGTCACTTAACTATGTTGACTTTATTGCCGCTACCGATTATGATGGCGATTTTCTACGTAACCTCTAATAAGTTACATAGCTCTTTCAAGGAGAATCAGGAAGCGGTTAGCCTGATTAATAACCAGTTAGAGATGAGTTTTTCCGGAATAAAAATCATCAAGTCCTTTGCATGTGAAGATAAATACAAAAAGTTTTTCACTGAATCGCTCGGCCATAGATTTAAAACTGAAATGCGTTTAGTTACGTTAGAAACAAGAATTAGAATGATATACGAATACATCGACTATTTTGGCCAGATTGCAGTAATAGTGTTTGGCGGAATCATGGTTGTCAGGAATGAAATAACGGTTGGAACTTTTTTTGCGTTCTATACGTACTTATCGATGATCATCTACCCGATGTTAGATTTGCCACAGTTGTTTGTCTCCGGCAAACAGGCTTTTGTCAATATAGAACGTTTAGAAGAAATCAAAGACTTCGCTGTCAAAAAACCGTCAGCTAAAATGAAGCATCAAATTGAGCGGATAAAAACAATAGCTTTTGATGATGTCTCTTTTAAATACAGCAATAAAGAAGTTAACATTGTGAGCAACATCAGCTTTAAGGCTCACCAAGGGAACAAGGTAATGATTATCGGTCCGGTAGGAGCAGGTAAAAGCACGATTCTCGGACTATTAACCGGCTTGCTGCCTCCAAACAGTGGAATGATAAGAATCAACGACATCCCTCTTGATCAGATCGATTTGACAGATTTCCGTGATAAAATTGGATATGTTCCCCAAGAACCATTCTTATTCACGGGCAGCATTAGAGATAATATTTTATTTGGGAAAGATTCTGCTTCGGAAGACCTTTATCGCTCGATCTTAGACATCGTCCAGATGAAACGAGAGATAAGCCTCTTTAAAGATAAAGATGCTACTAAGGTCGGTCAGCGGGGGATAACCTTGTCGGGAGGCCAGAAGCAACGTTTAGCTATTGCGAGAGCCTTGATGCGTCAACCGCAGATATTGATCTTTGATGATATCACTGCCAGCTTGGACGCAGATAACGAAGAGAAGTTGTGGGAAGACATCTCAAAGCAATTTGGCGACATAACATGCTTTATTGTCTCTCACCGACTTTCAACTATCCGCTATGTCGATAATGTCATCTTCCTAGATAGCGGTTGCTTGATAGCTCAAGGTCAACATGATCTAATATTAGAACGAGTGCCGGAATACCGAGAATTTGTTGCAGGATCAAGGCAAACAATGCCCTAACCATAAACTATGAAAGTCAACAGCCAAGATACAAAGATGGGCGGGAAAATACCCGCCCATCTTTTTTATTGATAAAGTGTTTTATTTCAGTTCTTGCCACTTACTGTCTATACCGGACATTAAATCGGTCATAGCTCTTCGATTGATAGATATTTGTGAGTAGGAAGCTTGAAGAGCTGCTTCCGCACTTCTGGGACTTAGACCATTCCCTGTCAAACGGGTACTGGAAAACCTTTCACCTGTGGAAGTAACTGCCAGTTCAAGGCTAAGTTCCACATTAACTAAATGTTGGCTACCTCTTAGCCCATCAACTTTTTGCTCATCGACCTTAGACACTACTCCGGTGATTGTGAAGGGAGCTTCTTCCTGAACTGTAAACCCTAACCTCGTCAACTGACGTGCTACATTTTGTTCCACTCGCGGCAATATCTCACCACTTTCGGTCGTGATACTTAACCTTACTGCTATCGGTTCACTCTCTTCTACCCTGTACCTTACCAGCACCTCAGGCCTACGCATGAAACTCCTAAATGCCGTTGCTAAATTTCTAACATCAATTTCTGCTCTGGCTATCCCTCTATCACCTTCTGTTGGTATCGCTCTTACGGGGACTTCAGCAATCCCATCTGAATCGGTACGAACTCTATCTATTACATTATTCTCAGCATCTCGCACTACTACCTGCATATCAGGTATTGGTATCTCAGCATTATTTAAATCATTATATCTGGTAATAAATCTAACGTCCTCCGGGAGAAACGATCCCAATTCAGCCTTCTGATTATTGCCTGATAATACTGCAATTTCTATGCCTGATAATACTCTTCTTATCTCTCCTAGTACATCAACAGTTGATATCACTGTCTCATGTAAGTAAGCGCTACCACCTAAGCCTTCTAAAAAACCTTTCTTGGCGAAATATTCCAAAGTTTTATCATAAGCTTCCGTATAGTTCTCTAGTGCGGCATATATCATTCCTATCTCCAGGTCCTGACGGGCAAGTAACAAGGCGTTATTAACCTCTTCGTGCATATTGGAGAGTTCATTCTGCAAACCACTAAAAAACCGACTTTTATTCAATGCGGCGAAAACATAATATCGGTCCCCGATGTTTTCTCTCTCAACAATTTCAACACCTTGTATAGTCTCTTCGACAGAAGTTCTGGTCTGTCTTTCAATGTCTTCAGAAAAATCGACGTCATCATTAATTTGCGATTCGCGGGTAAACACTTCCAATGTTGCCTCAACGGTCACTCTCAGCTGTGACCCGATATTTGCTTGAGCGTTTATCTGTGCTTCATCAAAAGAGTTTCCTTCGCCAACTGCTATAAAATAATCATTGCTGCCGTATCCCGGTAACCTTCCTGTTCTGAACCAGTCAGGTGCATCTGCTAATAGGGTTAATGACATGCTCAATAGAGCTACAATCAGGAAATATTTCATTTGGACATCCTCCCTTTAGTAATCAACTCTCAATAACAACATCTTACGGTTCATATTGATTCTGCCCAATTCTCCATCAGTCATCATACCATCAAAAATCTGTTTTAAATTGCGATACACTCTCAAAGAGCGATCGTATTCTGCAGGATCCAGCCATACTAAATAGTCTATTGTTTGACTAGTCAGTATCAACTCCCTGGAGGATCGGGCCATCTTATCAACGGCATCCATAAAAGCAAGATGTATCTCATCAACTTGAAAATCGTCAAAATGAGGGTCAATACTGACAATCAACTTATACTGAATACCTCTTCCCAGATCAGTCCGCCAGTAATTCATTATTCGGTTGAGAACATTGTCTATAGACGTGTTAACAGCCTCTTCCAGAGAGACCATTGTTTCACCTCTTCTACCCTGGCTGTACCCTGTTTCCGACCCCAACAAACGGGCAGTTGTTGTTTCGAAGGCATTAATAGACATTGCATACCGTTCTGTCCCATAAGCTGCTTCGTCGACTGAGCCGGAAAATGTAATATAAACGTCGCTACCAATAGAAAGAGCCAACTCATACGCGAAATCTCTTTGCTGACCTTCCACCATAATTTGAGCTGCCGCTAAATCACTCAAAGCTGCTTGCTGCTCCGGTACTACAACATCATATCCGCGTGCGGTAAGATAGCTTTGAATAACGGTTGCAGCTTGACGAGCTTCCCTATCTTGTGATAACTTTTCTATCGGATCTTGTCCCTGCTCTGTGTCAGGGATAACCATGATTATCGGGAAACCGACTTGAGCAATTATATCTTCACGTGCAACAGTGATACCGGCAGCTACTAAGTCTCTAAGCAAGTGCTCTTTGTTAATTCTAAAATTCTTCGATACTCTTATCCCTGTTCCTTCCTCTATTCTAACGCGTGTTAGGAATTGAGGATCTTCCCAGGTTATATAATTTGTCAAAGCTTCTTCATTTAGAAATCTATCTGCTCGTCTTTCAAAATCACTTCTCTCTTGGGGTTGAGACAGCATAGGATCAGTGCCACCAAATAATAAGGTATAGATAGCAGCTCTTCTTGCATCTTTGAGAGCTTCGGATACGCCATTATTTCCAACATCTCTTCTTTTTGATCGGTCACTTCTGCCTTCTCCAAAATAAATACCTGTAGCTTCAACCATCACTTCTGCTGATGAAATTGTTTCTACTAATGTTCCTTCCCGGGAAACGGGCATCTGGCTGAAAGCTGAACCAATTAACAGACTAATCATCATCATTAAGAACGTGTTTTTTATTCTCATAATTATCCTCTCTTACGTACATTTATTATAGTTCAACATAAACATCTTGTCATTATTTTTAGTTAGTGCTTTTTCAACGGATCTAACCAACCAAATAGATTGAACGGTAAAGCTCCTAAAGAATAGCTTACACCCGCACCAACATAAACACCACCAAGATCCATATCATCATAATCACTTAAACTGGCAGAAACTATCTCCGTCGAAAGGTAAAAAGCACTTAATGTCTCTTTGACGCCAATTATTCCATATATTGACCAGTCTGGTGAGAGCATATATCCCACCTCTGCATCGCCTTGTACTCCAAAAGACCTCGTTGTCAAGGATACATCTCGATCCCAATCATCAACACCGGTCAGGGAGAAAGAATCCAAGCCCAACCCAGCAGAGAGAGAAAGGTTAGTACGTCCACCCCATCTTTTGGTTGCACCAAAATAAGGCGACCAGGTAAAAGCTGCCACAGAGCTCGCCATAGATGCCATAGGAATCCCGAACTCATTGTCGACATACAAGAACGTTTGAGTCAAACCGGTTATCGGAGCAACATTGTAGGCAAATTTTAAATTAAAGGCCATAATCTCTGTTGCATCCTCTTCAAGATAATTTCTTGCATGCTTGCCCCGATGAATAAAGACACCCGTTCTCAATCCGGTCCGAATAACCATATCAATACCTAAGCGCGGATGTTCTATCAAAACGGCACCTTCGCTAACCGGACGGCCTATTAGCTGTCTTCCATAGGAAAAACTGGTAGGATCGTCTATATTCTGACCTGTTCTACTAACTCGGACAAAACCTTTATTGACAGGTATAGCTTCCCCTAATTCGTTTTCTTCATACTCGACAACATGAAATCCATCATCCAGGTGTATACCTTCTCTTCGGCCAATATTGAAGCCATAAGTGCCGGGTCGGGGAATTTCAATTATCTGGGCGGTAAGCCTGAAATCATCAATTTCCTTAGTTCTAACGCCGAGGTTTCTGGCGAAAGCCAATAAAGCGTTATTCTGGGCGTAAAGCTCGGGCGTAACTCTCCAACTTTCATTTCCGAAAGTGAAATAATTAGGTGCTCTGCGGGGGTGAACGGTATCTCTGCCGTTAGCGGTCGTAGATAGGACTTCTCTAACTGTTGCAGAACCATCCGGTCGAACATCAATCTTCCACCAAACTATCCCCCCCTCTATTTCGACGCGAACACGCCCATCATCTAATGTTGATCTTTCAGCTTTAGTTATGAACGGTAAGTAGATATAAGCGGAATTGAAAAGAACTTCAAGTTCATCGGCTGTCAAACCTACAGACCTCGCTTTAGTAGCTGCAAATGAACGGGCTGTTGCAGCACTCTTCAACTCTTCACCACGTGCTTGCTGGACTTCCGGATCATTTAATATCTCTAAAATCTTGGCCACAACAGTTTCCTCTAATACATCAGCAAGTGTTTCGGCATTGACATCATAAAGTCTGTTGGCCTGATTCCGAAACTCTCTGACATATTCACTCGGTAATTCGTTATAATCAAAGCGATCAACCTCAATATAAAGCTCCATAAATCTTTGAAAGCTATCTAAATCAAGACTAATCCCCAAAGAACCCGGTTGATACCAGATAGAGTCGAGAGAAGAAACTGATTTCCTCACGTATTCTCCCTGCTGAGAGAAAACAGGCATAGCCAGTAGTAGAGCAACAATAACTATTAAAACTGTTTTTTTCATTTATTAACCTCCAATAATTAATCTAAGGCATTGATCCTAAACATCCATTGACACTAAAACTGACCGACATGTGGCTGCCAAAATAGTTGCTTGCGGCTCACGAGAACTTCATAACTTGCGGTGCTCATTTTAGAAAATGCATGTGTGTCGATCACCATACCTCCCTATATCAAATTATCATATCTCAGCGTCGACCAAGAGATGACCTGCTTAAATTGTCAATAAAAATCAATCGCTTGCAGCAATGCCTTGCGCTATTAGTCATAATCGGCACTGATTTTTTAAAAAGAATGGACGACAAATAATCCGTGATATTAATCAATATATAGTGTCAGGAACTCGGAACGGGAAAGTAAATATTTCAGGCATCCCCCCGAAAATTTAAGAGACCTTCAAAGCCAGGCATTATCAGGGCTTATTTTCAGGTGTTATCGTTGTAGAAAATTTCATATTTGGCCAGTAAACTTGTATATCATTACTAT
>PWNZ01000228.1 GCA_003564135.1 Candidatus Cloacimonadota bacterium | reverse complement strand
TTTTAATCATTTCCTCGGGTGTCTTTATTAAAATTATACATCATACATTGTAAATTATACATTACTTTTCACTGTCATGAGCGTTTACTATGTTTAAAATCGATTTACCAGTTACCAGTGGTTCCGGAACGCTGACTTCAGTCGGCTGGTACGTCGGCTTTAGCCGGTAATTTAATCATCCCCTCGGGTGTCTTCATTCTTCATTCTTCATTCTTCATTGACGAAGTCATGAGCGTTTATTATGCTTAAAATTCAATTTCAGCCACCGAGAACACCGAAGGCACCGAGAAATAAAGAAGTTATAATCATAGGCTTAGGTGCCTTCATTATTCATTATACATTATACATTGTACATTATACATTCTTCATTATTCATTCTTCATTATTCATTCTTCATTATTCATTATTCATTATACATTATCTTTGCTATTTTATTAATCGTATTTATTAAATATTAATTATCTCCACTGAATAGCTTTTACCGGGCATTTTTGCACGCAGATACCGCAACCTATACATTTTTTGGACTCGACGTAATGCAGTTGTTTTAGTTCACCTGTAATTGCATCGACAGGGCATTTTTTTGCGCACACGGTACATCCGACGCACTTTTCTTCGAGGATATAAGCTTTTTTCCTTTTACCGGCCATGGGGTCAATGATTGCTTTAGTCGGACACTTGGTGGCACATAAGCCACAGCTAATACACTTTTTATAATCAATTACGGCAAGGTTATCCTGCATACTGATTGCATCTACGGGACATACTTTCACGCACAAGGTACATCCTATACAGGCAGTATTATTCCCGCATCTTTTCTTTGCTTCGGGTCCTTTATCATGAGTCGAGCATAAAATGTGGACTTTTTTGGTCGTCGGTAATAGCTTAATCAAGTCTCTGGGGCAGGCTTTAACGCAGGCGGCACATCCGGTGCATTTCTCCGGTAAGATGACTCGCATTCCTTTTTCGTCTATTCTGAAAGCGTCGAACTTACATGATTTGACACAATCATTTTGGAATACACATCCGAAATTACAATAGTTAGGCCCATTAGACAGTAATACTGCTGCTTTACAGGTTGCTATGCCCTTATATTCGTATCTTAATAATGTATTTTCATACCCTCCGCTTTGGCAAAGTATAACGGCTATATGTGGTTCCTTGACGGTCGCTTCGATCCCTAAAATTTTGGCGATATTCTTAACCGTATCCGCACCACCCGGTGCACACAGGTTAATACCCACCCCTTCATTAACCACAGCCTCCGCATAGGCAGAGCATCCTGGTAATCCACAAGCTCCGCAATTAACACCGGGAAGTGCATCGGCGATTTTTTCGATTTTGGGATCTATTTCAACATGAAACTTTTTTGAAGCAAGGGCTAGGATCAGCCCATAAGCTAAGCCCAAACCTCCAACGAGAATACCGGGTAAAGCTATATGTATCATTTATATTTCTCCATGTAATTATTTTGTTATCCGTTAGAATTAGTTCCGGTAACTATATTTGAAATCCGGCGAAACCTAAAAAGGCCATGGCCATCAGCCCGGCTAAAACAAACGATATAGGCAACCCTTTCATGCTGTCGGGGACTGGTGCTTTTTCCAAGTTCTCTCTAAGCCCGGCCATAATTATCAAAACTATGGTGAAACCGATCCCTGCAAAAACACCATGCAAAATTGACTCGACGAATGAAAGTTGCTCGTTTATATTAATGATTGAAACACCTAATACGGCACAGTTAGTAGTTATCAGCGGTAAGAAAACACCTAACGCTTTATATAAAGCCGGTGCCATCTTTTGGATAACCATCTCTACGAACTGCACAAGCGTTGCAATGGTCAAAATAAATGCGATAGTTTGCAGATATACTAAGTCAAACGGGTTTAAGATATAGTTTTGGATCAGCCAGGTTATGGTAGAGGCCATCGTCATAACAAATATGACAGCCATACCCATCCCTATTGCTGAGTCTAATTTCTTGGACACGCCGATGTAAGGGCATAGTCCTAAGAATCTTGTCAGAACAAAGTTGTTAATGAATATTGCCGATATAGCTAATGTAAATATTCCCACTATTCCTCCGGTTATTAATCGGTAAAATGGTTTATTTTAATTGTCTTCATGACTTGTTACAGTTGCATCAACGTATCGTTATTAGTCAGCTTCGGGCTTTTTTAGCAAGTTCATTAGCCCTAATAACAATCCGAGAGTAAGGAATGCACCGGGTGCTAAGATAGCGATTAAAATAGGTTGGTAATTAGCCGGCATAACGTTAACTCCCAATAATTGCCCTGCTCCTAAAAGCTCTCTAAAGAAAGCTACTGCTACTAATGCCAGGGTAAAGCCGATACCCATTCCGATACCATCAAATATTGATTTTACTACGTTGTTTCTTCCTGCGAACGCCTCTGCCCTACCGAGAATAACGCAGTTAACGACTATTAGTGGTATAAATATGCCTAAATTCTTGTGTAATTCAAATAAATAGGCATTCATTGTCATATCGACAATAGTCACAAATGAAGCGATTACAACGATATAACAGGGAATTCTTATTTTTGACGGTATTAAGTTTTTGAGCAGCGAGATTAATATATTCGAACAGAGCAGTACAAATGTTGCTGCTCCACCCATGCCTATAGCGTTTTCTATAGAACTGGATACTGCGAGAGCCGGGCATAGCCCTAAAGCCATAACAAATACGGGGTTTTCTTTGAAGAAACCTTTGGTCATTTCTTTGATCAAACTCATGCTGCCTCCTCAATGTCAGGTTCAATATTTATTTTTGGTGCAGCTTCAAGCTGTTTTTTCATCTGTATCATAGCCTCAGATATTGAATTGGAAACCGCCCTGGCGGTGATTGTAGCTCCAGTTATAGTTTCAACCTTACCACCATCTCGTTCAATCTTTACCTGCTCGGCGTCAAGGTCTTGATATTGCTCGGTAAACTCTGGTCGGGTGCAGTTAGCTCCTAATCCGGGAGTCTCTGTTTGTTGGATAACCTGTATGTTGGAAACTATCATCTCGTCTGTCAGCCCGACCATAGTATCTATATCACCGCTATATCCTGATCCCACAGCCATAAAAGTATAACCGACAATATTACCATCTTCATCCAAGCCCCGATAGTATGGCAGTTCATCCTCTACATATTCGAAAGTATCGGCTTGTGGCAATACGACTTGCCGGGCTTGAATTTCTAATTGGATTTGATTCTCAATAATTATCGGCTCCGTCAGGCCATTAATAAAGGCTAGAACTGCGCTGGCTACCGCAGCTATTAAGAACAATATCAATCCTAATCTTATATAGTATGACATATTTTAATCCTTGAAATAATACTTATTTATCGGGAACAAACCCGAATGGTTTTGGTCTTGTGTGTTTATCTATCAATGGTACGATCAAGTTCATTAGCAGTATTGCGAAGGTGACTCCTTCCGGATAACCACCGACAAACCTGATAACTACCGTCATGAACCCGCATCCAATACCGAAAACTATTCTTCCTTTTTTAGTTAATGGTGAGGTCACCATATCAGTAGCCATGTAAAGGGCACCTAACATCAAGCCTCCGGCAAAGATATGGAAAAACGGCAAAAGAATTGATGCCGAAAACAGTCCGTCAATACCACCAAAAATGAAGGTTAAAACAAATACAGTCAGTATAAAGAAGGTCGGAATGCGCCACTCTATGATCCTTTTCCATGCTAACCATAAGGCTCCTAATAACAGAGCTGCTGCCGACACCTCACCGATGCATCCACCGATATTCCCCCAAAACAAGTTTTGGATAGTCGGTAAACTGGCAGCCTCATCCATCAAAATCTGAGAGGCATTGGGAAAAGCTTCATTAATATTATTTACGAAACTCGGATCTCTTAATGATTTAATGACTGCTAAGGGAGTTGCCGAACTAACTAAGTCTGTCACAGCCGGAATATCCATATTAGATGTGATGCCGCTTATCGAGTTTCTTAATGTTGGTATCCACCCTGCAGCTGTGTATGTCGGGAACGAAGCAACCAGGAAAACACGTCCCAATAAGGCCGGGTTCATCGGGTTGTGTCCTAACCCACCAAACACATGCTTACCGATAGCTATGGCAAATATCGATCCCAATACAGGTATCCACCATGGAGCAGCTGCATGAAAGTTAAAAGCGACTAACATGCCGGTTATTACGGCACTGCCATCATTAACGGTTATTGGCTGCTTACGAAGCTTTTGAATCAACGCCTCACACAAGACAGCCGCTATCACCCCGTAAACTGTTAACAGTAAAGCTCTCATTCCAAACAGATAAATACCGACTATCAGTGCCGGTAGCAAGGCAAAGACAACGTTCCACATAACCGATTTAACACTACGGTATTCACTCATGTGAGGAGAAACGGTAACTGAATATAGATCCTGATTATTCTGTCCGACTTGTTTCAATTTCTTTTCGTTGTTACTCATAATCACTCATTCTCTGTTATTTTTTTAAGTGGTAATTTTTAGCCTTGATCATCAGGCTATTTTTTCATTTCAGTTAATTTATTTTTACCAATGTCTATCCATTGAATCAATCTGATCTGGGCAGGACATACATAAGCACAGCACCCGCATTTAATACAGTCACTAGCACCTGCTTCATCGGCTCCATCCCAGTCTTCATATTTAACATCAATAGCGATTTTACTGGGTAAGAGGTTCATCGGACAAACGTCAACACATCTGCAGCATCTGATACAGGTTTGCTCTTCGTAGGTGCGACTCTCTTTTTTTCCGAGAAGTATCAGGCCGGAACTCGTTTTGGTGACCGGTGCCATAAGAGTTGAAATTGCAAATCCCATCATAGGTCCGCCGGAAATGATCTTGCTAATTTCTGCAGTAGTATCGCCACAACATTCTAATAAATCACTAAATTGTGTTCCGATCCTGACTTGCAAGTTTTTGGGATGCTGGACAATTTTCCCGGAAATAGTTACTACTCTGTCAATGAGAGGCTTTTTGTATCTGACAGCTTCATAGGCAGCCAGGGCAGTGCCGACATTTTGAACGATAACACCAATTTCTAAAGGAAGCCCGCCTTTGTTGGGAACTCTTCTTTTGGTACAAGCATATATCAACTGTTTCTCTGCACCTTGAGGATACTTCAACTTTAGAGCTACAACCCCGATGTTAGTTTCCGATTTAACCAGGTTTTTCATTTTGTCAATAGCATCTGGTTTATTGGCTTCTATTCCTATGTAAGCTTGTTTAGCTCCAGCTATTTTCATGAAAATTTTTAGACCGTTCAGAATATCTTCGCTTTTTTCGAGCATTAATCGATGATCAGCGGTTAGATAAGGTTCGCATTCCACGCCGTTGATAATAATCGTATCAATATCCTTACCTTTTGGTGGTGAAAGCTTAACAGCTGTTGGGAAACCTGCTCCTCCCATGCCACATACACCGGCTGATCTGATTCGCTCTTTCATTTCATCGGGCGTTAAGGTTTGATAATCATCATCAACTAGATCAACCCAGTTATCAGCATCGGTCTTAGTTATCTCTACAGCCATTTGCATGCTGCCGGAAGGATGAGGGAATCTGCCGATCTTGGAGACCTTTCCCGTTATGCTCGAATGCATCGGTATGGAGACAAATCCTCCAGCCTCTGCTATAACCTGACCGGTTTTGACTGTTTCACCAACTTTAACGATAGTTTTGGCCGGAGCCCCTATGTGTTGGTTCAAAGGTATCACCACCTTATCAGGTTGAGGATATAATTCTATTTTGGCATCTTTTGAGTACCTTTTGTTGTCATCCGGGTGTATTCCGCCGGGAAACGTCATAAATCCCATATACATTCTCCATCTATTGTCTTTTGGGTCATATTTTTTAAAGCCGTTATCATTGCAAGTATTTTCTTGTATCAGTAGCCTAATAATGGTTGAATAAACTCTCTACTAGGTGCCGGACAACAACCAGACAGTAATTTTAATCAGAGCTAATGTAGCTGTTCGGGATTAATCTGCTTTAAACCTCGTAAATCCCTTCCGGAAGGATACTGAAACATTCTTAGGCCAAATACGGGAGCTACCGCTATAAGATGATCGAAGATATCAGACTGAATATCCTCATACTCTTTCCAGGCGGTTGTATTAGTGAATGCATAGACCTGTATGGGAAGTCCTGTGGCTTCCTGCTGCAACTGCCTGATAAGGATTATCAGTTCGGTATTAATCTTGGGATGGTTGGTGACATATTGTACCACATAGGCCCGGAATGTCCCGATATTTGTCAAGTGACGGCCGTTTGTATAGTCATCTTCCGGGATCCCTTTTTCTCTGTTACAGGCCGATATTTCTTTTTTCTTTATTTCTAAATAATCCTTCAGCAGGTGTATGTTCTCAAACTCAGCTAACATTTTCTGGTCACAAAACTGTATACTGTCCGTGTCTATCAATAGGTTTCTCATGATCCTTCTGCCACCGGCTCGCTGCATTCCATTCCAGTTTTTGAATGAATCATCAAGCAGCTTATGAGTCGGAATAGAGGTAATAGTTTTATCCCAGTTTTGCACCTGAATACTATGCAGCGCTATATCAATTACATCTCCGTCTGCCCCGTATTGCGGCATCTCAATCCAGTCGCCAATTTCTATCAAACCATTAGCTGTTATGCGGACACTGGCTACTAGCGAAAGGATCGTGTCTTTAAACACTAATAACAGGACAGCAGTCATGGCACCTAAACCGCTCAACAAAACCAATGGTGATCTAGCCATTAGCACCGAAATAACCGTTATTAGCCCGAATAAATAAGCAATGATCTCAATTATCTGAACAAAACCTTTGATGGGCTTACCTTTCGCCCGTGGTAACTTTTCATATACATCGTTAACTGCTAAGACAAAGCGATCAAAAGCTAACACGAAAACCCATATAGCCCCTGCGGTAACTATCCTCTTAATCAACTCATCCATAGTAGGAATTAAAAATGAATAATGGTAAAGAAATATCAACGAGGGGATCATTACTAAGCGCTTGAAGACCTTCCTGTCCATCAAGGCATTGTCAATCTTGGTCGGGCTATTGATTACCAGATAATTCACCAGAGGCAAGATTAGCTTCAAGGTAACCAGATATAGCAAAAAGGCCCCTATAATCAGGAAAAGCAATGTATACCAATAATTTGTCGTTATTGCGCCATAAAAAAGATCATACCATCTTCCTTCCATAAATCCTCATTTCACCAATTTTTTTGTTTATATGAACCAGTCCAATCTCTTTAACCTCCCCTTATTGTCAAACATATTAACGGCAATTGCCAAATGCCCGCTTTTGCTGCTGAGCTTAGTATCAATCCTGAACGGTGTCACTATGACTAATCCTGCCGTTTAAGAGTAGCTTACTCTGTATATAGATAAATGGCTTGACGGTTTTCACTCGAAATTTTTGCTTTTTTATGGTAATCAGCTATATTATTGGTAAACCAATCAAATAAAATGAAAATAAATCGGAGGTATTATGTCAGTTAAAGAACTGAGTAAAGAGAATTTTGATAACGAAATAGCCGAAGGTGTTGCAGCGATAGATTTTTGGGCACCTTGGTGTGGCCCTTGTAAGATGATAGCACCGCTCATAGATGAATTATCACAAGAGATGCCTGACATTAAGTTCGCTAAGGTTAATATTGATGATAATCAGGAAATAGCTGTAAAGTATAACGTAATGAGCATCCCCACAGTAATCGTTTTTAAAGACGGTAAACCTGTTTCATCGACAGTTGGAGTTGCCTCAAAGAAAGCTTTAAAAGATAAAATTGAAAACGCATAGAAGTTTCTAATAGCTTTTACCAAGGCCTCAGATAAGATTACCTGAGGCCTTTTTTTGCGTCCATAATCACATGGCCCGATCAAAGACTCAAAAAACAATATGAGAAAAACATCATATCCCTGATAATCCCAACAGGTTGTTGGCTTAAGAAAATGGTGGATATTTAACCCGGATAATGCAGTCACAGTGACTAGTCCGCGGCACTGTTTTCTATAAGTGTAACGGAACGCTGAATTTATGAGGCTGGCAAGCAGCGTTGCCTGCGTTCCGGAAATCTACTGCATTATTTGAGTTTAAATTGCCGGCGCAATAAGTCATTCTATCATTTTATAAAAGTTTCGTTAACGAAATCATCGGTAAAGGGTGACAGATAATGTTACGTTGACTACTAAACTGAATGTATCAAGGTCTTCCGGAGCTTGACCAAGGTCACAAGCGCATTTTAAAACGTTAAGTCGTCTTTTTTACTTAACTGGGTCCCTGCCCTTGTTTTAGTCTCCTGCTCAGATACATTCATGGGTAAAGGGAAGTATTGAACACGGCGTTTCGGAAAGTCAACGGCATTATTGGGGATAAAATAAAGGCTGAGAGAAAATAGCTCAGCCTTTATAAACAATTTCGGTTTTACCGGTACTCTAGTCAGCCACTATTTTAGAAACAGCATTTTTTCTAATGCGGAGAAGCTATCTGTTTCCATTCTGTACAGATATACCCCACTGCTTAACGATGTACCATCTTTTTGAGCAGGTGTCCAAGTTATTGTATAATCACCGGCTTTGAGTTTTTCATCAACTAAGGTATTAACTTTCTGCCCCAGTATATTGTATACAGACAGGTTAACATGCTCCTCACTCGCTATAGTGAAACTGATATTTGTGTCGGGGTTAAAGGGATTGGGATAGTTTTTGTTTAGGGTTGTCAGTTTAGGTTCACATGTTTCTTTTTCAGCTGAGACGGTATCTACATTAAATGTACCTTCCGCAGTAAATTCTGATCCGGCAAACATCCCATCAACAGCCTGAACTCGCCAATGGTAAATACCTATAGGAACTGAGAAGAGATTTAGTTCGTTTATTGATCCAACATTTCCTGCAGCAGGTATCTTCCTTTTACCCGAGTCTAAATGTGACATAGACGACCAGAAATCTTCTTTTCCGGGTTCGGTTCCAATACTAATATTATAGGTAATCCCTTGATTAGGAGTCTCTTGGTCTTCAGCTTCATCCCAAGTCAAAGTAACTGAACATTGATTTACGAAAGCATAAGAGTTCTGAGGTGTCGAGGGAGAGGTATTAGCTCTAAATTCACTCTCGCCAAGATTGTTTTGGTAAATATGTAAAGCTGCTCCCCCGCTAGCGGATCCGATCAACGCTATATCTGAGTCTCCGTCATTATCCATATCTCCCCATGAAACGGCGCTGAAGCTGGTATTATTGAGTCCGGAAACTACTTCTGTGAAAGTTTCATCGCCATTATTTCTAAAAATAAGCGCCATATTTGATCCGGTAAGAAGCAGATCGGGATATCCATTAAAATCCAGATCTCCCCACTTGATAGCGCCTAAGGCAATACCCGGCATATCTACTTCAATATCGGTGAATGTTCCATCGCCATTGTTACGATAGATCTTGGTCACGGAACCTGACAATGAGTTTCCCGATACGGCAAAATCTAAATATCCGTTTTTATTGAAATCGGTAACACTTATTGAGCTCCCGGTAATTTTCATAAATCCTAAGTCCCCGGCTATAAAGCTGCCATCTACACTTTGATAGTATATTTCTGTTTTGGGGCCATCGGTTGATGTACCGGAGATAATAAGGTCTAACCTTCCGTTATTATTAAAGTCACCCCAAGCAACATCGGCAAATCTATAGCCGGGAATTTGTGGTGTTTCGACAAGATTGAAGTTGTTATCTCCTGTATTCTCGAACAGCATAGTTACTTGATCATCAGCGGCAGCGCCCACTAAAATCAGGTCTAATAGGCCATTTCTATTATAATCGCCGAACTCGATACTCCCATTCATGACACCTTGCAGACCGGCATCCATAAATGCAAAGCTAAATTCTCCACCATTGATGCAGATATATGCTTCAGGCTCATTATCGAGCCCTCTTCCCGTTAAGGCAATATCCAAGTATCCGTTGTTGTTAATATCTCCTAATGATAAAGCCGAGCGGCTCAAGGGTGGTAGTTGAATATCTACAAGTTCAAATGATCCATCCCCTTTATTCTCATAGATGACCGTTCTGTATTCGCCTGTCATAACTAGATCAAGGAAGCCGTTGTTATTCAAATCGGCCCATGCGATATCACCATGGGTAGCTCCTGAAATATCGATCGCAAGCGGAGAAAAGTGAGAAATGGTAAACTGCCAAGGATCTGACCATTCTGAGGTTTCTTCGTCATCGGAAGAATTTAATCTCCAGTAGTATGTTTGTTCGACGTCTAAGGGTTGGTTAACCTTATATTCGGTCTCGGTAATAATCGGTTCATCAATAATTATGTTATCAAAGTCCGTATCAGTTGCCACTTGCAAGCTATAATAATCTGCAACATTAATGAACCCCCACTCCAAAGTAGGATTCAAACGTACATCGGTAGCGCCGTCAATAGGCCTGTCTTTTATTGGCGCTATCAGATCCCCTATCATCTCTACGAAAAATGTAATCGAATCTCCGGCGGCACCTATGTCAAAAATATCGAGTCCGCCAGGATTTCCGTTGGCTAAAAAACTGGCAGGATCAGTATCAAAATCATTTATGGTTGTCCTTCCTACTTGCTCACTAAAAGCAGCCATATTAACATTGCCGTTCGTTGTCGGAGTACCACCGGGGCGGAAGACATAAACTTCATCTGGCGGGCCACTGGCATTGCCGTTTATCGAGCTGTTAATTCTGTATACTAAAAGTCCGCTGCCCGGAACGCTAGACTCGTATCTTCCTAATCTTCGGCGATACTCTAAGATGAAGAATTCTCTATTAGAATAGGGAGAACGAATCATAAAAGCATTATTCTCCGGTGAGGTTAGGGGTTTTAGAGAGTATTCACCGGAGTTTATAATTTCAGGTATATCGGTTATCCAGTTTCTGTCAGCATATTTGTACTTCATCCATGCTCCCATATGAACAAATCCGGAAGCCATTAAATCCCATCTACCAACCGGTGTAAAGCCATCATGACTGTATCTGTATAAGTCAGGCGCCCCTAATGTATGGAACATCTCATGGGCCAAAGTCGAAATTCCTGTCTGATTTTCGGGCTGAAAAGTATAATCCCAGACTCTTTTCCCATGAATATCTACTTCAAAAGACCTTAACACCCAACGGTGTGCCCACAACAGGTCAGCCCATGCATCAGCATTTCCTCTGATGATAAAACAAACATTATCAACCCTGCCATCGCCGTCAGCATCGATTTCTAAATCTTCCGGTATATCATCTCGTACAGCTTCAATGGCTCTAACCAGCATAGAATGTTCGCGTAATCGTCTTTCTTGCGAGGTTCTATATCCCTCCGGATTGTTAACAGCATGATAGGGTCTGAAATGGTCACGAGGCATCTCATCCTGATAGGACATGATAGCATTATACTCATCAGGTTCGGGGAAATGATGACTGATTATCTCAAGTTGGTCGTACGAAACCTCAATAAAATAGTCTCTAACCGACTGGCCTTCTACAGTATTAAGCCTTGAATCATAGAGATTTATATTTCTAGTAAAAGGTGTATCATCAGCGAAACGTATATATACGACTATATTGTTCATTACACCGGTATGCGGTGCCCGAGTATCTTGCCTGTCGAAAGGGACTTCAAACTCGGCCCGTCTCGCACGGTATTCTTCCTCAGAAATCATCGCTCGCGGTTCAATTCCTACGGCGGCAGGGTCAACGGTGTCAACACGGTATTCCGAAGCAACTACGTCTCCATCTTTTTCTACACCATAATAATAAAAACCGTCTTCTCCGGCTATGATAGTAAAACCATTTTCATCATGCGCATAGTTAAAGAACTCATCTCCGGTAGCATAACAGTCGATAACCTCTCCATCAGGCTGCACCAGTTGTACCGGTAAGTCCTCTATATAAGCTGCAAATAGTGACCCGCCGAGAACAGCTGTCAGGACGGATAACAATATAAAGGCTGAAATCTGATTCAATCTCTGCTTATTTAATCTCATTTATTCCTCCAAAATTTAACGAATAATCTAATTAAGCGCCGTTTTTGTTTGGCTAACTGCTCAACTAACCATAATTTAATGCATTTTTCATTCCAACCAATAATTTTAGCTGCCGCTGAGCAACAGCTGTATCCACCAAAAGCTTATCGACACAACTATAAATATATCATCCGGTATAAGAATAACCTGACCCCGGAACACCATTGGCGTATCATTAGTATATAGCTGAGTGAATAGGTAGTTCTATTTTTCCAAAGTAACCATATCAATATCTAGGCTGTAGGGTTCATAGCGAATAAGTTTTTGGCGATTCAGTGATTTAAGAAGTAGGTCAATCTTTGCCATAGCTATGTTGATATTGTCAACATAGTACTTATTTTTATTGTCTTCCAGAAAGTTTCTATTGTGCATGATAATTAACTCGAGATAACCTTGTAGGATCGTCACCGGTTGGCTAAGTTCGTGGCTAACAGTTACGGCCATAGCTTTTGCAGCATACTCTTTTTCCCGAGCTATTTTTTTATCGTGTTTCAAGCGAACTATTTTTCTTTTGTGTTTAAGCTCCATTTCTTTCAGCTGATTATCTGTTTTGATATTATAGTAGTCATCTTCAAGTGACCTCATTTTTTTGAAATGGATAAGAGCCTGCTTATAATCGCCTTTAGCTTCGAAATATTTTGAAAGTGATTCTCTGATAGTAATTTTCGAGAACTTATCTTTCACTTTTGGCTCTAATTGCTTGATCTCCTCATAGACCAGATCAGCTTCTTGAAGCATATTTTTCTCCGATAGAAACTCGAGCATCAATGTCAAAGAACTGATAAGATAGAATCTTTGACCGAGATCACGCCTGATATCTAACGCTTGACGGAAGTATTTATATGCCGCATCATCCTCACCTTTTATCTTATATACGTTGCCGATATTCTGCAAAGTGATCGCTTCATTCTCCTTGAATGGAGACATTACCCTAACCTTTAATGACAAAAAATAGTTCTGCAGAGTTTGATCATATTTCTTTTTCTTGAGATATACTAACCCGATATTATTATACACATCGGCTAACAGCCGGTAATTAGAGGTTTTTTCGGCACAATGAAGAGCTTTTCTGAAATACACTAAGGAGTTGTTAAAAGAGTCTTTTTGTCTTTGTGCTGCTGTATCTCTATATATCAGTCCGATGCTGTTATAGGTTAGACCTTGTCCATGGGCTTCCTTTATATCCTTGTAAATATCGAGAGCAACCAAAAAATGCTTCAATGCTAATTGAAATCTGGAATCAGCCTGTAAAACGTAGCCATACCAGTAGCGTACAGACGCTTCCGTCTTCCGGTCATCAGTTTTTTTTGCCCATATAACCGCTCTACGCAGGTTCTTTAACGCTTTATCACTGTCTCCCAGTTTAGACCAAGATATACCAATGTTTCTAAAATTTAAGGCAATATCTTCAGGATCTCGAAACTTTTTTAACAGCTTTCCCGCTTCTTCAAAACATTCTAAAGCCTGTTTGTAGCTGGCATGGTTCCAAGAAAACAGACCTTGGTTAGTCAATGCTTTAGCTTGATGCAGAAAACTACTGCAGCGCTTGCTTTTCTCAATCAGTAAATTGTTAGCCTTGAAAAACTCATCGCCGTTATTGGTCCGAGTTAAAATCAATGCTCTCATTGATAAGCAGTCCAAGCTGAATGACTGATGCTTCAACTGCGAAGCCAAACTCTCTGCTTGGTTGACAAATGACAGGCCTTGAGAATAATCTTTGAGTGATGCTTTGTAGGCCTTTTTTAAGAGTGACCTGATTTTTCGTGTAGTATCTTTCATTAATTTACTTTTTTTACTCGCGTTAACAAATAAAAACAACTACTATTTGCGTTATTATGAGGTAATTTTATTTATGGCATCCTGACACAAGTGATTTGATCGTTGTTGAGAGTCACTTTCGACATATACCCTTAAAATGGGTTCGGTGCCTGATTTTCTGATGTGTATCCAGTATCTATCTCCGATTATTTTTAGTCCGTCGGTCTTGTCGATTTTTTCATTCTTATATTGTTCTTCGGCTTTTGTTAGTGCCTGTTCTATTTGTAACGCATCGCCTTTGATCTTGTCTTTGGTAATATAGTATTTTGGGATGGTATTGACCATTTCCGACATTTTAATCTGTTTTTCAGCAAGCAGAGCCAAAATCAAGGCCATACCGACGGGTGCATCCCGAGTATAATTCACTTCGGGACAGATGACGCCGCCATTGCCTTCGCCGCCAACAGCCGCAGCTACCTCAGTCATCATTTTGCCGACGTTTATTTCGCCGACTTTAGTTCTGTAAACCTTAACCCCGGATTCTTTTGCTATATCGTCAATAGCCATCGTTGTTGAACAGTTGGTAACAATATCGCCCTTACGCTGGGACAAAACGTATTTAGCAGCAAGCACTAAGCTTAATTCCTCACCTATAGCTTCCCCTTTTTCAGAGATAATGGACAGCCTGTCAACATCAGGGTCGGTAGCAAACCCGATATCGGCTTGAAAATCAACTACCGCCTTTTTCAACTGGTCTAAATTACCGCTTAATGGTTCGGGTTTTCGGGCAAATAAGCCTGTGGGTTCACTATTTATCTCTTTTATTGTACAGCCCAGCTTTTTGAGTAAGTGCGGTGATATTAATCCACCGGCACCATTAACGGAATCTACCACAACTCTAAAATTACAATCTCTAATCTTCTCAATATTTAGGTAAGGAATAGCTAAAATCTTTTCAATATGCCTTACACTCATCAGGTGATTGCCTTCAAGCTCACCCTGCTCATTCCAAGCTGCATAGTCAATATCCGAACCAGCAAGCTCTAAAAACTGTTGAGCTTCCTCAGGATAAAGAAACATCCCCCTATGACTGCATAACTTCAAAGCGTTCCATTCGGCAGGATTATGAGAAGCTGTAACGCATATCCCGCCATCCGCTTGCAACATTTTAACCGCTAAAAGGAGAGTTGGTGTGGCAACTATATCAAGATCAATAACTTTACAGCCAACCCCTAAAAGAGCCGATTTTAGCGCATAAGTGAGAGTCTTTCCAGTTGTCCGGCTGTCTCTGCCAATTACTATTGTTGCTTGTTTATGCTTGTTTGGTTCCTCTCTTTGTTTTTTTTTCTTTTCGCAGTACCTGCCGAATGCTGCGCCATATTTTAGCACAGTTTCCGGTTTGAGAGCTGTTCCGAATATTCCTCTGATACCTGAAACGCTAATCATTAACTCATCTTTCATTATCAAGCTCCTAAAATATATATTTCTCTGTGTATAATCTATTCGGTGATCTTTTGGGAAATAATAAACTAAAACTCTTCATTTATGCTCCACCAGAATGACGGTCTGCTGGACGAACTCAGATCGGTAGTCCAGGTGGTATCGAATTTAAGCACGAAGTACCCGAGGTTAATTCTGGGCCCCATGCCTATACCAAGATAAATGTCGTTTAATTTCCCATCTTTCATGCCTCTGAATTTGGAATGTTCGTTCCATACAGTTCCTACATCAGTATATAGGCTTCCTCTAATATTACCAATGGTCATCGGTAAGGGGAACTGCATATCTAATCTGTCAATAAACGGAAATCTCAGCTCCATAGTAGCCACAGCCTGATTTTGACCCCTGATCGATGAATCTGTAAGTCCTCTGATACCATTATAACCATCGATCCTTAACCTATTGGATTCCGATTCAGCATTTGTTCTGCCTAATAACAATCTGGTAGCAAAAGAATATTTCTTAGCGAAAAGTTTGTAATGTCTAAGGTCAGCTCGGGCTATATAGAAATCATTGCTTTTTTCATCAAAAACATAGGAGAGTCCCGTGATACCTCGCCAGCCGGTCATCGGTCCCGTAGGCCCATAGAGGATGTTATCATGCACTAGTTTTAATTGCGGTGAATAGACCCATCGGTTGATACTGTCCAGCTCTTCCCAATATTGGTCGTGACTGTTCCAATATTCGTAGTCTTGTTTCCGGTTATAAGCAACATTCTCAAAATCTAACCGCCAAAAACGGTTGAGTGGATAACTAGTCAAACTAAATGCACCTACATCTCTTTCTAATCTCTTTATATAGACATCAAGATCTCGGTAATAACGGATATAGTCATCGTTAAGGTAGAAGAAGCCAAATCCGTGGTCTATACGGCGTGGCAAATAAAGATAGCTGAATATAAAGTCGGAATCTTTTAAGTTTTCCGTAATGCCTAATTGAAACCCCATTGTATGGTCTCCCATCATATCGCTAAAGCCTAAATGCAGGCTGCCGATTGTTCCGTAGGTTGAAGAATATGCTAACCCTCCCCACAAGCGGTCTAAGAAGAATCTGACTTTATAGGGTCTGAGAAGAGGCTCGTTTATTTCGTTAGGCCGAGGATGGAGCGTACTGTTTTTCCTAACACGATAGAACGCTGCATCATGCCTTTCGATAATTTTCTCATCATCATCATCGTTTGATATCAGTTCTTTATCTCTGCCAAAATAACGGTAACGGTTAAGCCTGAATCTTTCGAAAAAGTCATCTTGTAAATCTACAACCTCCGGCTCTTGATAGGGATAATGCTCCAATTCACTTAAAGGATTACGGTGCATGTATATATTCCAGCCATCCTCGTAAAAAACAGAAAAGACCAGCAGGGTTTCATCATAGTTTATGTCACCCTTAAAGACACCATTGATAGTATTTGTCACTTTAGCGCGGGTGTTATTTTTTATATCTATAACATGAAAATTGGCTATTTTATCCTCTTCAGATATGAATAGAATCATACTATCTTGACCGTTCCAAAAGGGTGAATGATTGCTGAATTGATCGTCAGTTATTTGGTAGAAAACCTCTTGCTTTAAGTCGTAATAGAAGACCTGATCTGTCAGTTTATTGAATATATGCTCATGCTTTGCTTCTTTTCTTTCACCACGTTCCGAAGTAAAGACAATCTTTGATCTATCATTCGACCACCTTGGTTGATGATCATAATAAGCATCATCAGTCAACTGGGTAATTTCGCGTCTTTCGAGATCCATGTAATAAATGTTATTATTCATTGCCTTCTGACCGGAGAAGACGACTTTAGATCCTTCACTACAGATATCTATTTCATATACAGCGTCAAAATCGAACATATCAATAGACTCCGTTATTTCTTTTGTCTCTACATCCATTACATAGAGGACATCCCCGGACTCAGTTTTAGCCACAAAGGCAAAATGTCTACTGTCGGGAAACCAACTGATATTGCTGCGCAGGAAATGGAACTGTTCAAACCTACCTTTAGTCTCTCCTTTGAGAATTAGCTCATCCTCGAAGATATCAATAGTCAAAGCCCTCCAAATACTAGTACGTTGATCTCTGTTAGAGAAATACAAGTATCTGCTGCCGTCGGGTGAAAAACTGGGTCCGTAATTGTAAAATGATCCCTGTCTTTCGTGGTCGGTTCTCTTTTCGAAGGTTTCGTATGGTATATTATGAGAGTTGAGATAGGGTGTATATTTCCGTAATAGATAGTTTTTCCACCGTTTTTGAATATCTTCGAAATTCATTCCGAAAACTTTCTGTGAAGCAGAATCCATGCTCCCTGAGGTTTTAGCTGCATAGAAAAGCTGCATTACTGCTTCGTTGCCATATTCTTCATCAATATAGGTCAAAAATGACTCGCCCTGCCTGTATGCGACATAGCCTCCAACACGTTCTAAAGGTCTCAAGTTGGAATTCAAGACCATATCCATAACAAACATATTGTTATAATTATCGTCACCACCTATCGCAAAATACTCAGGAAGACCCTCGTTAAACCAAAATGGAAAAGGCATCCGTTGAACATTAAAAAACATCGCTGACTGCATGTCACTTTTGATTTGGTTTACATAAGCATGTGTTAGTTCATGGATTAATGTCTCTTCCAGCTTTTTGTAACTTCCGTCGTAAGGTATGGCAATTCTGTTCCTCAAGGACTCGGTGAAACCTCCTACGCCTTCGGTTAGCAACGGATAGATGATATTTGTTACCTGAAACTCCCGGTGTGATTCATAAAATATCAAGGGGACTCTTTCGTACATTGGAACCTGAAAAGCATCTTGTAAGAAATAGTAAGCCTCTTCGGACATCAAGGCCAGTTTTTTGGCAAATTCATCGGCACCTTTGGGGTAGTAGATATCAAAGTGTAGTGTTTCAATTACCGCCCAATCTATCTTGTCAACCTGCACTTTGTTCTTACCGAATTTGGCATATAAAGTTAAGGATGAGAACAAGACAATGCCTACTAAAACTAATGTATATATTTTTTTATAGTTCATATAATTACTTCCTTGAGTTAAAATCTAATAGGAGCGCACATATAATCAAAATCCTAAAAAATGCTGAATTTAAAGTATCTTCTCGGATTATCTTGGATATCTGTTAGTAGTGAATCGACCTGCTCTGTTGTTTTTAGCAACTTTAAATAGAGTTCTTCATCACTTATAAGCCTTTTTAGAGTGCCTTCATCAGTGGACATCGCCTTAGAAATCGGCGCCAAGTCGTTCAGCAAGCTATCAATATAGTTAAGAGATTCTTCAAACTTCTTCATACTGGTATCGGCAGTAATTAATACTTGTTCAATGTTCTCTTTATTATGCCTGAAAAGCTCATTAGTTGTTGCTGCTAATGTGTTTATATTACTGACAGCTTCGGTCAGCCCTGCCTCGGAGTCTTCTAAAAATGAATCGATCCTAACAGCTATGTTATTCAGAGCTTGTATACTTTCCAGTAAGTTGTCTCCCAATCCTTCTTCGCGAGAAAACAATTCAGTCAGCGAACTTATCTCGTTTATTACGGCGTCTATCTTGGGAACTAATGAAGCTAGACTTCCCATACTCTCTCCCTCGGCGACAAACTCAGAAGTTATGAATTTTTCAGTGCTGCCGGGAATAATATCAACTTGCCTGCTGCCCATCAAATTAGAGTCACTGATATAGAATTCCGTATCTACGCTCAGGGGAAAATCAATTTCCACTAAAAGAGTGAGGATTACCCCTTGTTTAGTTATTAAAACATCATCTACCCTGCCTCTTTTAACTCCATAAACGGAGACAGGATCACCTATCTCGATATTTCCGGCATGAGTGAACCTAACAGACACCTCAGTAGTACCACTGCCAAACCAATCTCTAAGCCAGCTATAGCCAAGGAAGAGAATTATAATCGTCAGCAAGGTCATGAAGCCGACTTTATACTGGATGTCTCGATCTCTACCGTAGTATTTCAATTTTTTCTCCTATTTTTTTTACTCCAATTTATCTATTGCTACATCAGATAAACGCATCAAGTCCAATAATCATAACAGGCTTTTATTTCAAGCTTTTTTTATGAAATGAATCCGTTCCTCTTAAGATAGACCATCAATGAGGTGATATCTGTGTAATTCACTCCCGATATCCTTGCTGCTTGTCCTAAAGATTTAGGCTTTACTTTTGTTAGTTTTTCTCTTGCTTCCATTGTTATAGTCTTGACGGCGCTATATTCTATGTTTTGCGGAATTATCAGGGTCTCAATCTGACGAAACTTTTCGATATCTTGCTGCTGCCTTTTAAGGTAGCCTTCATATTTAATCTGCAGACTTATGCGACTCCATATTGATTTGCTGACATCGGTTGGTGGACTATAGCCATATTCAATCAAATCGTTAAGCGTTACTTCCGGTCTTTTTAAGAGTGCTGCATATTTAATAGGTTCTGCCTGACGATCTTTATTTTTCGGAGTCAATTTCTTCCGAGTATTATTATTTTTTAAAAACTCAATTTCTCTATGAATAATTTGCATAGTTTTGCGGAATATAGACCACCGGTCAGAAGAAACCAAACCTAACTTATAACCCAAAGGCATTAGCCTCTCGTCGGCATTATCTTGCCTAAGAAACAGTCTGTATTCAGCTCTTGAAGTAAACATTCGATAAGGCTCATTCGTCCCTTTAATAATCAGATCATCAATTAGAACCCCTATATAACTGCTGCCACGATCAAGAATGAAAGGATCTTTATTATCCATAGACAAAATAGCATTAACTCCGGCCATTAGGCCTTGAGCTGCCGCTTCTTCATATCCTGAAGTCCCGTTGATTTGTCCCGCCGTATACAAACCTGCTATCCTTTTTATTTCCATAGTTGTTTCAATTTGGCCGGGAATAACGTAATCATACTCAATAGCATAGCCGTATTTCAATATCTTTGCTTTATTAAGGGCCGGTATAGATTTAACCAGTTTATCTTGAATCTGGGCTGGAAGACTGGTTGATATGCCGTTAACATAACCCTCATTGGTCGATAAGCCCTCAGGTTCAATAAATAAATGATGCATTTCTTTATCGGGGAAGCGAACTATCTTATCTTCTATAGATGGACAATACCTGGGACCTGTACCTCTAATTCGACCACCATAAAGAGCAGATTCCTTTATATTATCCTCTATAATTCGGTGGGTCTCCTTATTTGTGTAGGTCAAAAAACATGAAATAAGATTTTTTAAATCGATTCCTCTATAATAAGAGAATCCTTCCGGTGGTTCATCACCCGGCTGTTCTTCAACTAAGTTATAGTTAAGAGTATTCAGATCAATGCGGGGGGGTGTTCCAGTCTTGAATCTACCCAGCCTTAAACCCATCTTTTCCAGCGATCTTGACAAATATAAAGATGCCGGTTCATTATCTCTTCCCGAAGGATAAGACTCTTTACCTATATGAATTAACCCATTAAAAAAGGTGCCACCTGCAATGATCACACGAGGAGCATAGTATTTCTTTCCGTTAACGGTCTGAACGCCTGTTGTTCTAATCTTTTTGGCAGTATTATTTTTCATCTTCTCCGTTAAGACATCAGCAACCTCTTCTACCAACAATTCCAGATTAGGCTGTTTCAGGACGACATTCTTCATCTCCGCAGAATATAGATACCTGTCATTCTGTGATCTGGGAGCCCAAACAGCTGGCCCCTTTTTCTTGTTCAGCATCCTGAACTGAATACCGGTAATATCTGCAACCCTAGCCAACTCACCACCCAAAGCATCGATTTCTCTTGCTAAGTGTCCCTTAGCAGGGCCACCTATGGAGGGATTACACGACATCCTGCCTATACTCTCTTCATTAATTATAAAGATAGCCGTATTAGCTCCCATTCTGGCTGCTGCTAAGGCAGCTTCTATACCTGCATGCCCCCCACCAATCACTATAATGTCATAGTCATACTTATTGTTCATCTAATTGATTTTACTCTTTTTTTTGTTGTTAACTATACCTGATTATGCACCTACTAAGTCAAGACATTTGTAAATCAAGCACTATCAAATATATAGGGTGCTTCATTTTTTACTTGCTTGTAAAGCTCATCTACTTATTATGGTCTTAGAGAATATAGAGATCTTTGCTGTTAAGCAATAGCAGGAGTTTAAAATGTTTGAGGACCATCTCGCAGAATTCATTCAATATATTAAGGCTGGCGGCAAGTCCGCTAACTCCATCAAAAAGTATCAGTCCGATGTTAAACAGTTTTTCATTTACATAAAACAGGAATATCAGGATGGCTCAATCACCATCAAAGATCTCGATCGTTTAGCTATCAGAGCTTATTTACGGCACCTTCATACCAAGGGTTTAAGCAATAGTTCTATTAGCTCCAAGATCAGTTCCTTGAAAAGCTTTTTCCAATACCTGTTGCTAAGGAAACATGTCGACAAAAACCCAGCAGCTCTGGTAAACAACCCTAAAAGCGAAAAAAAAATGCCTACTTATTTTACAGAAAAAGAAATGGAAGCTTTAATTAACCTGCCCGATTTATCTACAAAATACGGCATCCGGAATAAAGCAATCCTTGAGCTAATGTATTCTTGTGGTCTGAGAATATCGGAAGTTGCCGGAGCGAAATTAAACGATTTCAACAGACAATCTCAGCTTATTAAGGTAGTAGGTAAAGGGATCAAGAAAAGGACCATTCCTGTAGGCAGAAAAGCAATAGAAGCTATAGATGCTTACCTGAAAATTAGGCACAAATTTCTTTCGGTTAAAAGTGATGACTCAATTTTTTTATCAAAGAGCGGCAAATCTTTACATAGTGATGAACTCAGGGCAATATTAGACCGCTATATTAGGTTAATAGCTCGCAGTAAAGGTTATTCAACTCACACTATCCGTCACTCATTTGCGACCCACTTACTTTCTAGAGGTGCTGACCTCAAAGCCATAAAAGAAATGCTGGGTCATGAGTACCTTTCAACGACAGAAGTTTATACACATCTATCAATAAAAGACATCAACAAAGCCTATCGGTTAGCACATCCTAGAAACAGGGACGATGATAAGCAGTAGCCGGTTGATAAAGGTAGATTTTCGAATAAAGAAAGCTTACCAACCAACTCTCAATGCAACGTCTTCAGTTTCTATGTGGTAATCTTTCAGTCTTCTAATTCTTGTAATAGATCCATTTTCTTTTTCAACCATGCCAACATACCCTACTTCCGGAACATAGTAAAGATATTGCACTATCTCACCCAGTGTCATTTTATACTCAATCGTCTCAAATTGTCCTATATGGGTATCAAATACATTGTCTAGCGCAAGACATTGTACAATTGCACCTTGAGTATAAGCCCATTCTTCATTTGGCTCGACGGGATACTTGATGAATAGGCGTCGGTTCAATTCGGTGTAACTTGAGCCCATCTTTTGGCCATAATAGGCTAGCCCCTGTTCCTCATTACGTACGAGGCTTCTTCTTGTTTGTGCCTTATCTTCAGGCATATCATACCAAGTCCAATGATAAACCCAAATCGTTTCACCTTCGTATCCGACTTGACTTGCTCCGTTGATCGCCATTTTCTTTGTCTCTACTTTGTCGAACTCACCTGCGACAAATACAGAGTCTTCAAATATCCAATAATTATCTTCTGCCAGAGGTAGTATCGTATCAGTAAACTGTATGCCGACCTTGACGGTATCTCTATCACTGCAAGCGACCGCTGTGAACATAACTAATGTTATGAATATAGCTAATTTTATCAATCTTCTCATTTGTAGCTCCTTTGAATGGATCTTTTGCAATAATCCTTATAATGTCAAGCTTTTCATGCTGATTCTGCCCACGAACATTAATATAAATGGCTATACAACTACTAGATGACAATTATTTCTGCTATATTTTGCTCTCAGTTTCAGCTACAAATTGTACCAACTGTTTGATATATCCTTCAGAAAAATCGAACTTTATACCACCAGTTTCATAAAGCTTATCACAAGGCTTGCTATAACCTTGTTGCATAAACAGGTCATAATCTTCTATCGCTTTGTTCCCCTTCTCGGTATAATTTCTATAGATAGCTAAGGCTGCCAGTTGAGCTATTCCATATTCGATATAGTAGAAGGGATACTTGAAGATATGTAACTGCAGCATCCATGAGTACTCTTTTTTACCTTCCAGGCCTGACCAATCCACGCCGGTATTGAACCTATCGACTAAGTTACTAAAATAATCACTTCTCTGTTTCGCAGTATGGTTGGGGTTGGTATAGATCCACTGCTGAAAAGCATCTATGGTCATACACCAAGGTAAGAACTGAAGAGTCTTTATCAATTGCTGTTTCCGGGCTTTTCTGTAATCATCATTATTTGGATAATACTCACCCCAATATTCCATTGTCAACATTTCCATAGCCATAGAAGCTAATTCTGCCGATTCGTGTGGGCATTCCTTGTAATCCATTAAATGCATGTCTCTGGTAGCGAACGAATGCATGGCATGACCTGCTTCGTGCAGCAAAGTCACCACATCCCTATGTACTCCAACTGCATTCATCATAATAAACGAAGAGCCTAACTCCCTTAGAGGATAATTATATCCACCCGGTGACTTACCTTTGCGGTTCTCCAAGTCTAGTAACCCGGTGTTTTTCATTTTTTTTAGATTGATACCATATTTAGGGTCAACTTGATAAAGAATGGCGATAGCTTTATCGATCAGTTCATCAATATTAACAAAAGGCTTTAATGTTTTCCCATCTGTCTCTACAGCAGTATCAAAAGGCCTGACAGCATCGATGCCGAGGTCTTTTTGTCTGCGAGCGGTTACTTCTTCCAGAAACGGCAGTACAGCCTTCTCCACAGACCTGTGAAACTCATGCACGTCTTCGCTGCTATAGGAAAATCGTCCCATCTCTTTGTGCTTGTAATCCCTATAGTTAGCAAATCCGGCATTTTTTGCCTGTTGCTGGCGGATAGCCATTAGCTCATCAAAAAGCACATCAAGCTTCTCCCGATCCTGGCCTAGTCTTTCTAACCGGAGATTCCACACCTTTTCTCTTACTTCTCTGTCCGGATGCTGTAAGTACTTATTTAACTGAGCTATCGTCAGTTCCCTGCCTTCATACTGAACGGTCATCTGAGCTATTATCTTACTATATTCATTGCTTAACTGTTGCTCCTTAGCACCTAACTCTACATTCTCTTGGCAATAAACACTTATCCTGTTAGCTATAATGTTCTGTAAGTGTTGATATTTATCAGTATTTAGGTATTTTTTGTGTGGGCTATCGGAAAATTTGAGGTCCATCTTGTTATTGTATGGCTTTGCTTTAGTGACTACCTTGTTATAATAATCATTAAAACTTTGCGAATACTCTTCATTGTCGGTATTACAAGTCATCCTTGTATATCTTCTACCCTGCTCTTCAGAGATCAGCATCTGTAATTCGCTGAACTGCTCCATGAACCTAATCAGGTCATCAGTGTCCTTAATTTTGTAAGCTTCTAGCTTTTCGAGACATGCTCCTACGCTTTCCCAATTAGCTACATTGAGATCTTCCGGATAATATCTTCTCTTGCGTTTAGTGACCTTATCTTTTGTCAATTCCATGATAGCTCCTAAGTTTTATTTTGATTTTCTTAATTGACGGTATCTTTTTCTTATCTTAAAAACATCTTGCTTTAGCAGGTTAGTGCACATCTCTTCATTATTTACGAACTTGACGTCTTCGATTGTATAAAAGGCTTTGGGATTAAATTTCTTGATCAAACAAGTAAACTCGTTAATATCTTTCCTCTTGATCACAGAAAAAATTATCTCCACCGGCCCTTCGACACCATGACCTTTTATAGTTGTGCATCTGAAATTAGCTTCCCGCAGAAAATCAGTTAAAAGATGACTGTCACGCTGTGGAATAACCCTGACAATAGTCAGGCCCATAGCCATCTTTTCTTCAATAACTATGCCAACGTAATTGCCCATACCAAACCCGGCTGCATAAGCTACGTAGTACAGATAGTTATCCAGGTTCTGGAATATCTGACCCATGATAACTATCCATAAAAGTACCTCAACAAACCCCAATAATGGAGATATATACTTCATCCCTTTGGAAACGCAGATAATACGGATAGTACCAATACTCTGATCAACTATTCTCGACAAGAAGATTAGAAGAGGAATAATCACTAAGCTAAATATCACTGAATCTCCAGCAAAAAAATCGCCCATTTTTTCTCCTTTAAAATGTTAACTCATCTCCTGACTTTCGTCTTCTGCTGATATGTCAACTAAAAACCCGTCAATTTCACTTTACACAGAAAAGAGATAGCTTAATATTACGGCTTGCACCCTACTACCAGCATCTCAAAGTCATCCGTCTGAAGTTTATGAGATCTACTGAAATTGCCCAAGTGCGCCGCATATATATCAACCTTATGAAACCCAACTTGATTAAGCATAAGCTTCATCTCCGGTGGAGTGTAGTAACGCTCATCACAAACTAATCTCTTTTTATTACCGTCATCATCGGTTATGTCCATTATACTTCGCTCTCTAAAAGTCATCAGATCAAAGTTTACAGAACTGTATGACTCGTTTTCATATTGTTCAAGAGCATCTTGCAATGAGTGAAATAGTGGATATAGTGCATTTAAGGTAGTCAATATTATCTTCCCCTTTGATTTAAGAGACCGGGAAGCATTTTGTAAGATTGAATAATTCATTTCGTCGGTTTCCATGAGAGGAAAAGCACCTTCACAGAGCATAATAACCAGATCAAACTCTGCACTAAAGGCCAAATCACGAGCATCCATTAACTCAAGAACGACAAATAAGTTTCTCTCTTTAGCTTTCATCTTAGCCCGTTCAATCTGAGAAACCGATAGATCAATTCCAGTAACATCATATCCTCTGCCTGCTAACTCTATTGCATGACGACCTGTACCACATCCGATATCGAGTATACGTTTATTCTTATCGAAGCTAATCTCTCTTTCAATAAAGTTGCATTCTCCAAGCGTTCCCTTTGTGTATGGCTCTCGGTCATATTTACGACTGTAGTTCTTGAATAGTACTTGATACCATTGTTTCACGTCGCTTACCTCTTAGTTATTACTCTCCAATAGAGTCATTATTTGGACATGTTTTATGCGATAAGCGACAACTTCACCTTCATCGTTTGTAGCGGCTATAAAACATTCGTCTTCATCAACACTGTTTGCCAATCGAAACTGCTCTGATTGAGGCCTGAAAAAGAGCGACTTATGTGATAGCAGCAGATATTCAGGAAGTTGCTTGCTGTTTTTATTTTTCAGCATCTTCTTACATGCAGTCCAGACTTTATTCTCAGCCCTGATCTTTTCATCGTCAAGGAAGCCGGGATAACTCTTTATAGCGGTAGAAAAACACAAATCCCACCTTAAACAATCGAGCAAACATTCCGGTTCTTCACGTTCATCAAAGAACTGTACCAGTAATTGTGCGATTTTATACCAGTTTTTCATCCAAAAATCAAGCTCCTGCGAAGCCCAAAAATCCAATAATGAATCGAAGAAATCGAAAGGTGTTTCGTAAAGACCTATCAGGTAATCTAAGGTCTTCTCAAATTGATGGCTGTTGTAAAGCGAGTTTACTAACCGCTCTAGGTTTCTCAATCGGCTTAACTGATCAAGAGATATCCATCTGTTTTTCAGAATGCGGTAAGGCGGAGTTCTTTGGTGAACCATTTCGTAATGACCGCTATTCTCTTGCATCACCGTTCCCGGTAAAACTTTCAGCATACCAGCCTGGAAATGATTAGCTTGCAATCGATAAACATCATTAAAGGATTTTTGTGCCTGTTCATACCCCTCAAAAGGGAGCCCGAAAACCAAATCAACATGGATAGGAATAATACCTTCTAACTGATCAATTACACTCTTGAGTTTTGGGGGTATCGGTTCGATATTTTGTTTGTTATTTAAGCGGTTAATTTCGATCAATGTTTCACGGTTTGTGGACTGGATACCAATCTCGAATTGTATCATTCCCTTGCGAGCATGCTTCAAAAGATTTAAGTCATCTTCGTTGAGAAGATAAGGATTGATCTCAAAGTGAAAACATGTCTCGCCACTAATATCGATTATATGTTTCCAAATTGCATGGGCATGTTTGCGACTCGAATTAAAGGTCCTATCAACAAACTTCACTAAAGGTAACCGACTTTTTACGAAAAAATTAAGCTCCTTTTTAACCAAATCTAAGCTTCTATACTCCAGCCTCGCCTCTTCCCTTGAAGACAAGCAAAAAGAACACTTGTAAGGGCAACCCCGGCTGCTTTCATAGTAGACAATCCTGTTTCGGTTAACAACACTATCAGCAGTCAGTTTTTCGCAATACGGAAATGGTAATGCATTAATGGAGATATTCGGCTCTGAAATAATCTGATTTTTATAAACGAAACCATTATCTAATAGTAACCGCCAACTCTTCTCGCCGCTGCCTGTTACTATGAAATCAATAAAAGGAAACTTAGTTAGCCAGTCACTGGCATTATAGCTTACCTCCGGCCCGCCTAAAACAATCTTCGCATACGGCAATACTGCGTTTATGTCCGCTAAAAGCTCATGCACCAGCGTACTGTTCCATATATATACAGAAATAGCAATCACATCGGGCTGACAGTCATATATCTCTGTTAAAATATCATAAGAGCTGTTATTGATTGTTACATCGACTAAATCAACTTCATATCGCCCGGAAAGCTCGGTCATTCTTTTCAGATATAATATCGATAAAGCTGTATGAATATACTTGGAATTGATAGCTGTTAATGTGATTCTCATAGTGTTTGACGTATTATTCTTTCATTTGTTAAGGATACCTGTTAATATAGTTGCCAATTATTCCTGATTGTTTGTGGCAAAAGCATTCCTCGACCTTGAACTAAGCAATCAGTGAGGCAATACAGGGAAAAAGCCGCACTCATTCATCTCTGAAGATAATAACTCTCTCTCCTCTTTTTTGCATGCCGTATTTTTCTCTTGCAACTCTCTCCCAAGCTTCCGGATTTTCTCTGAGTTCAGATATATGTTCACGTAACTCTTCATTTTCACTAGCGAACCTTTCTAAATTAATTTTCAGATTCCTGTTGGTGACCCTTACACGCCATAACTGAATGACATTATAGTTTGTGCCAAACAGCATATATAAGGCAAAGGAGAAGACTATTATCCAATATATCGTCTTTTTAATCTTCCTGCTCTTGGCTTCTCGTTCTTTCTTTTTTACAAATGACCTCATTATATCCCCATATAACATTTATGAACTCATTGTGACCGATAGGGTACCTACTCTTATCGAGCACACTCACCGCCATCAATAATATTGATCAATAAATGTAAAGTTTTTTCTTACGAACCTCTATAAAGTCAAGCATAAGGGGTAAAGCAAAATCACAAAATATATGGGGTCAGGAGGTCTGAATTTATCTTTGAAATCTACATCATCCATTCTCAACACTAAACTCTACACCCTTTGCTACGGACGGCTCGGCCGTTAAGTGTAACAGCCCGGCGGTCTGTTATACAATAAAAACAGACTGTTTTCTGACTTCACCGGTCGAGACCGTTCAGAAAAGAGAGCCTCTAATCAGGCAGCATTCTTGATTTTAGTTGAGAAACGATAATTATTGTGGAAAGGTTTAATACAAAAAAACGGCTTTCCTGCCGGTCAAAAAATGAAAACTGATGATTCTGAAGAGCATCCACAATCATCAGTTTATTCTGTCAATTCTGAAGACGAACCCAAACTAAACAATTTTGCCCACTTTTTCTCAATAAACTTCCACCAATCTACCTTCTATAGCGAATTCTCACCTGAACGGTCTCCAAGTATACGCTAGCCAGCGAACAAAAATTAACGGCTGACAATATCTGCAGCGAAGCGATTATTTTTTATCACCTTCCTTGTAGGCTTTCCAGTGCCATAAAAGCTACTAGATTAAATCATTTCTTGACATTAAAACAAGGTTCAACGACTTTGTTTTCTGTGCTAGGTGGGGAGCTAGCGGTGCCCTGTAACCCTCAACCCGCTACAGAGGGGCTGAATTCCTGCATGAGAATATCGATTCTCCCCGTGATGGGAGCAAGTGGTGTTGATGAGCAAACCCGACGCAATAATGAACTGCGAACCTTGTCAGATCCGGAAGGAAGCAGCAATAAGCAGATCTCGTTATGTGCCGTCGGACAATTTGCTCTGAGCTAACTACTCTTTTTCGCGGACGAGATAGATATCGAGTGCAGGTGCACTTTTTTTATATTATAAAACAATTCTAAACAAGGATATAGCTAATGAGCAAACAGAAAATGATCAAAGCACCGAGAGGCACTTATGATATTTTGCCTGATCAAAGTTATAAATGGGCGTGGATTAGCGATAAGTTTAAGCAAGTTGCAGCTTCTTTTAACTACTTAGAGCTGGTAACGCCTATTTTCGAAAGTGCCCAACTGTTCGAAAGATCAGTCGGCGATCAAACAGATATAATTGAAAAAGAAATGTATAAATTTAAAGATAGAAAAGGTCGGCTATTGGCTTTAAGACCTGAAGGAACTGCCCCAGTAGTCAGGAGTTATATCGAAAATAACCTGCGAGCCGGCAATAGTATCTCCAAGCTTTTTTATAATGGGCCAATGTTTAGATACGACCGACCTCAAAAAGGGAGATACCGACAATTCTATCAGTATGGTATCGAGTATATCGGCACTGCTGACCCTTTTGCCGATGCAGAAGTAATTCTCTTCTCAGATTATCTTATGTCAGGATTAGGGCTGGAGAAATACCGCTTGGAAATCAATAGTATCGGGTGTTCTCTATGTTCGGAACAGTATAATAAAGCCTTAGTAACATATTTCCAAAGATATACCGATCAACTCTGTAGTGACTGCCAAAAAAGAATAAAAAACAACCCTAAACGACTGTTAGACTGTAAAGTGCCGAATTGCAAATCTTTAGCAGACAATGCACCCTCTATGCTGGATTATTTAGATGAAAAGTGTCAAGAACACTTCGAACAGCTAAAATCACATCTGGACTCATTAGACGTCGATTACATAGTTAATCCCAAGATCGTCAGAGGGCTTGACTACTACAATCGAACAGCATTCGAAATAATTGATATAGCTACTGAAGCACAAACCGCCTTATTAGGTGGTGGCAGATATGATAACCTGATAGAATTTCTTGGTGGTAAAGACACGCCTGCGATTGGTATGGCTGGAGGAATTGAGAGATTGATAGCTGCAATGGAAAAAGAAAACTTACCCTTCGGAGAACAACCTAAACCGGATATATATGTCATCAATAATGATATCAGCACCAAAAAAGAGGCAATGCTAGTGACTGCTAAGCTGCGCAAAAATGGGCTAAAAGTAGAATTTGAAATAGAGAAAAACTCGTTTAACAAACAATTCAAAGCCGCTTTGAAATCCGGAGCCAACTTCACCGCTATCATCGGTGAAGATGAAAAAAATACCGATACCGTCACTATCAAGAATCTCAGAAAAGAGGAGCAAAGTAGATATAAGAATGACGAGATTGTCGCTATTATGAATGAGAAATGCAAAAAACACCGCTAAAAAATACAATCCGATATAACATTAATCTAATCACTCGGGGTTTCTCTAACTTTTTCTCAACAGCCCAGAACTGCTATTGGCCAAAAAGTAGGTCACAGTTAGCGAATAACGGCGTGAAAACAACTAATAAAATTATTGACAATTTTCGGCTCTTCAGAAAATTGGCACTCGAAAGCTCTAAATGCTAAAAACTAATCAGTCGATAAATAAGGAGGAATATTATGAAAATACAACCTATTGACGATCGGGTAGCTGTAAAGGTTAATAACGATGAAGAAAAAAAAGTTGGCGGGATTATTATACCCGACACAGCTAAAGAAAAACCTCTAATGGGGGAGATTGTAGCCGTTGGAACCGATAAAGAGTTACAAGACGTAGTGAAAGTCGGAGACAAGGTTCTCTATGCTAAGTTTAGCGGTACAGAAATTGAAGTTGAAAACGAAAAGCTAATAATTCTTTCACGTAACGACCTTTTAGCTAAGATCTAGTAAACCAGAAGAATTGTCAGAAGCATTTATACCCCTTCCCAGTGAACTGAGAAGGGGTTTTTTATTGACCTATTTTCTGTTCAACCATTGACTGAACAATTCAATACCTTCATCGAATTCAAAAGAAGGGTTATAACCGAGTAGATCTCTGCTTTTCGTTATGTCTGCATAGGTTTGCTTTACATCTCCGGGTTGAGCGGGTAATCCTTTTTTTATGGCTTTTTTGTTGAGGTGTTCTTCCAATGCTATTATCATTTGATTTAAAGATATAGTTCTGGATTCCCCCAAATTAAAGATCTCATAAAGGGGCCTATCTTTTGTATCGAGAGCATAATCTATGGCTTTTACCACTCCCTGAATGATATCGTCTATATAAGTATAGTCCCTTTTAGTAGAGCCATTACCAAAAACAGGAATAGATTTTTCATCAAGAATTAGCTTAGCAAATTTATGAATAGCTAAGTCAGGCCTTTGTCGGGGGCCATATACAGTAAAGAAACGTAAGGCAATAACTGTTAAAGAATATAGATGGTGATAATTATAACACATCAGTTCACCTGCTTTTTTAGTTACTGCATAGGGTGAGATGGGATTATCAACCGGATCATTCTCGCTGAACGGAACTTTTTGGTTATTCCCATAAACTGATGAAGAGGATGCATATATTATTTTAGGACGGTTTTTTTCTTGTGTATTTTCTTTTATGCTTTCAAGAAGATTGAAAGTACCATTAATGTTGACATCATAATAAAGTTGTGACTTCTCAATTGAAGGCCTAACCCCGGCCATGGCTGCTAAGTGTACTATGGCATCATAATCCTCTTTAAGGATTAATTCATCTAAAAAATCTCTGTCTCGTATATCACCTTTGAAAAGCCTAAAGCGATTATCCTGTAAACAGTGTTCAAGGTTACTCCACTTAATTTTTGGATCATAAAAATCACAAAAGTTGTCGACACATACAACTTCATGTGCTGCTTTCAACATCATTTCACATAGATGGGAACCGATAAAGCCGGCACCGCCGGTAACTAATAATTTCATGTACTCTCCTACTGTCTAGTTTTCTGATAATTTAAGGCTATATTAAACTGATCTGTGGATCTCAGCACCTAACTGCTGCAGCTTTTTTTCCATTATATCATAACCTCTATCTAGGTGGTAAATTCGGGACACAACTGTTACACCTTCAGCTGCTAATCCGGCAATAACCAATGCTGCGCTTGCCCGCAAATCAGTTGCCATAATCGGAGCCGAACTAAGTTTATCGACGCCCTTTACAATAGCCCTATTATCATCCAATACGATATCTGCGTGTAAACGGTTAAGCTCAGGCACATGGTGGAATCTTTCGGGGAAGATCGTGTCTTCAATCAAACTGGTTCCATCTGCTATAGCCATCAGGGCTAAAAATTGAGCTTGCAGGTCAGTCGGAAAACCGGGGTATGGTTTAGTTGTAATATCAGTGCTTTTAGGCCTTTTGTCAAGATTAACTTTGATATAGTCGTCTCCTTGGAGAACATCACAACCAATGTCCTGTAGCTTCTCAGTTAGGCTTTTCAGATGTTCCGGAACACACTGTTTTACCATTACATTTCCACAGGTTACTGCTCCGGCTATCAGAAACGTCCCTGCTTCGATTCTGTCCGGCAAAACACTAGTCTTTACAGGTTTCAATTTATCAACTCCAATAACCTTCAAGTTAGTCGTGCCTTTACCTTCAATGTTTGCACCCATATCTAAGAGCAGATCAATAGCATAGGTAACCTCGGGCTCTATGGCTGCATTAACTATGTTTGTTACACCCTCAGCTCTGACAGCGGCCATCAAAACAGTTATGGTCGCACCCACACTTGATTTATCGAAAAAAATGTCTGCACCTCGTAACTTTGGGCAACAAGCGTTAATATAGCCATGCTCAATCTTGATTTCCACCCCCATCTTTTGTAATGCTTTTAGGTGTAGATCTATAGGTCTTGCTCCTATCGCACAACCTCCTGGCAGTGAAACTTTAGCCTTTCCAAACCTAACCAACAATGGACTCAAAACATAGATTGATGCTCTCATTTTACTGACCAGTTCATACGGGGCTTCAAAATAAGAACAATTATTTGAGTCAATCTGTAAAAGGTCACTTGAATAATCAACTCTGGCTCCGATAATTCTTAACAAATGAGCCATCATTTTGATATCGTTTAATAAAGGAACATTCTCTATGGTAAATATTCCGGGAGTAAGTAAGGCAACAGCCATAGCCGGAAGAACACCATTCTTGGCACCAGATGTTTTAACCTCGCCCTCCAGCTTATTCCCTCCGATAATATGCAGTTTTTCCATGTTATTACCTCTTCATTATTTTATCCTGAGCAAGCTATAATCAAGCCTTTTCAATAGTAATAACACGGTCTAAATCTGCATAATCTTTGTCAATGTTTGTAATTCTATAGCCGGCTTTTTCGGATAATCTTTTAACCTTCAAGGCTTGTTTTGAGCCAATTTCGAAGTATATTTTACCATTAGGCTTGAGGTAGCTGGATGCTTCATCTAATATCCTGCGATAAAAATATGCGCCTTGCTCATCGGCCCTAAGAGCTGATTCAGGTTCGTATTGAATTATCTCATCAGGAAGCTGGAGATATTCTTCTGCTGATATATAAGGTGGGTTAGAAACTATAACATCATAACTATCTGACACCTTAACGAACAGATCTGAAACAAAAAAGTTTATCAAAACTTCATTGTTCGCTGCATTTTGTTTAGCTATTTTTATAGCAGCTTGGCTTATGTCTACAGCATCTATATCTAAACAAGGTATCAGGGACTTCAAACAAATAGCAATAACTCCTGATCCGGTACCAATATCCAAAACCTTGATATTTGGTCTGTCAAACCCTGATCGGTCTAAATATCCCTCGGCTGATAAAAAAATCTCCTTAATATCTGTAGCTACTCTATCAATCAAAAACTCCGTGTCTATCCTCGGTATCAGTACCTTCTGACTTACTTTAAATACTAAACCCAAGAACTCGGTTTCCGAAAAAATGTATTGTAAAGGTTTGCCTCCGACTCTTTCAAGAATAGCATTTTCTATTTTTTCTTGTTCTTTTTTATTAACTAGCTTTTCTCTTATAAGTGCGAGCTGCAAGCGAGGAACTTTCAAAACTTCAGACAAAATATATGATGCCTCAAATTCAACGTTATTAATACGCTTATCGGTCTTTAACTCTTTTGTTGCAAAACTTAGTAATTGGGCTACCGTGTTCATTAAAAAATGTCCTTCTGCCATAAGAAAATGGCGATGAATTGCCGTATAAGCGGCCATTGCTGCAAGTAATCACAAAACATCCCTTACAAAACCCCCTGTATACAATGTTGACAGGAAACTGTCAACATGATCAACACCAAGGTGATTTATATATGGATAGGGAACAGCTGGTTAAGCTTAATGGTAGTCAAAAGATCATAGATATTTGGTGAGGACTTAGTAATCTGAAACTGGCCATCTTTCTCTTGGAAATCTTTATAGAAATAAAGAATTTTTCCTATACCTGAGCTGCAGATACTTTTGCAATCTGACAGATCCATCTCCAAGACATCTGCACCGGAGTCAAGGACTTCGTGGAGTCTGTTCTTCAATGCAACGACATCTTCACCGGAAACTGAACCATCAACTTTAAGTCGAGCCTTATTGTCATAAATATCAAGAGAGACGTTCATGTTAACCTCCTTTTTTCTTACACATATGCATTTTACGTGCCACACAGTCGAAAAAAACAAAAATTTCTTTAGAGAGAAGTGAGCAGAGGCTGTAATGAAATATGCCTCTGCTCTATTTTTTTTCATTGTCCCTCGAAGCTATTAAGGAGCGTCAGCTATTGAAGCTACAATATAGTAGAACCTCTTTTCTCTTTCAGCAACGACCTCGGAGTATTCTGTCTCTGCTGTAACAGCAATAGGTTGTCCCCAATTTATACTAAGTGGATCATCGGAGGCATATATCCTGTATGAGTTAGCTCCTTCTATAGCTTCCCAACTTAAATATACTCTGTCGATGTTGTAAACTGTCTCACTGTAAATTGTCAATTCAGGAGTCTCGAGAGGTTCGATATCTTCTAGTTGATTTCTAAGTGCCGGATATCCGCTGTTAAATGTCCTATTCTCATCATGAAACCAAATATTGTTGAAGTCCCAATTAACAAACGTATTGTCACCTTCATAAGGATAAATCATTTCATCCGCTGTTCTTGGTTCTCCACCATCAGAGTTTTCTCTTTCGGTTGTCATGGTATTCCAATAACTACCGGTAACATTGCCGCTGTTATTCCCTATCAGACCACCCACTGAGTTTTCGCCGGACACTAGCCTTCCCAGCGCAAAAGTATTCGTAACAGTTCCTTGATTTCTGCCAATCAAGCCACCTATATTGGATGCTGTCTGGTGAGTAGTTACCCGACTTCTACTATATGAGTTGGATACTATACCAGTATTAACCCATCCGATCAAGCCGCCAATATCTTGGGTTCCGGCTTGAGTCGATATCACACTACCCCTGCTAATACATCTGGTAACAATAGTATTATGACTAATAGTCCCGATCAAGCCACCACCCGGCCCAATTGTTGTAGTATACTCGACATTAGCCCAGCAGTCATTAACCTGCGAACCTTGGGCAGCTCCTATCAAAGCTCCCGATCTGTTAACGGCAGTCATGTTGCCAATTGCATAGCAGTTTGATACGTAAGAGTTGGAAACTACTCCGGCTAAAGTGCCTGAATAGAAGCCACCTTCTCTGACATTGACACCTTCAAGGCCGATATTTCGCAAAGTTGCACCATTGGTTATCGTGCCAAAAAGGCCGGCCCTCTCGCCACCGATGATTGATATGCCCGAAATGGTGTGTCCATTGCCGTCATAGGTACCCGTAAATGTATTTTGTATGTTATTATTGGCATAATCACCTATAGGAATCCAGGTTTCGGCAGCGATAAATATATCTTCAACCTGTCTATAGTTAGCATCTAACCTTAGTCTAACTGCATTAAGCTGCTCTTCAGTTTCCACCAGATAAGGTGATTGAGGAGTTCCGTTACCACCGGCAAAAGCTACAGTAATAACTTCAATCCTGTTGCTGGGGAATGACTCCCTACCATCATAAACCGCTGTAGCGTAATAATTATAATTAACCCAGTTATTCAGGCCTGTATCCTGATAGTTAGTATCTTGGATAAGAGCGCCATTAACTCTTTCTCCATCCCTATAGACGTTGTATCCATTAGGCCTGCCAATTATATCCGGCGGTTCATTCCAGGAAAGATTGACAATAGTATCTCCACCCTGACCGGTAAGATTCTGGGGTGGTAACAATGGAGCCCTATTATGATCTTGAGGTTCATCTCCTTCCCATCTTAAGAATGGATAAGAACTGCCATTTTCTATGTTCCATAATTGATTAAAGTCGAATCCTGCGTATGATTGCTGTTGCATCATCTGCAAAGTAGAATAGCCAAGAATACCATCAACATTACCTATACCTGCTTCCTGTAAGGCTGTATCTCTATTCCAGAAAAACTGACCATAAGTCGCATGCTCAGTCCTGACATTACCTACCACAGCACCGCTATTGATTGTCTCCACGGCGGTCGAAACCGATCCGGCAGCATAGCACCTTCGTGCATCACCGTTATAGAGGTAAGATATTACTCCGCCGGCAAATTGATGCCCTAAAGTACCCCGGGTAACAATATGAACATTGGTATAACAATCATATATTGCAGATCCCTGACCAGACTGATAAGCCACTAAACCTCCAACATAAGACAACCCTCCAAAACTTTCGATAGTTCCCGACACATACGACTGTTGAACTGTCGAAGCACCATGAGCATTACCCACTAGACCGGCAACCATCATTGAGCCGGCAATATCAACATCCCTTAAACCTAATCGTTGAATAATTTCTCCGGAAAAAGAACCAAATAAAGCTTGATAACTTGACTCGGGACGGTTAATTGTCAGTCCTGTAATATAATAATTATCACCATCATAAGAACCACTAAAGCTATTATTCGGATCGGAACCTATTGGCATCCAGCCTTCATTTTCGTTCCAGGGAGCTATTCCTAAATCGATATTCTCTGTCTGGATAAAGTAATAATCAAAAAATCTAATACCGTGCAATTCTTCGGCGCTAGATACGTGATAAGGGTTATCCTCTGTACCATTACCCCCGGGGAAACTGTACGGTACAGCTTTAACTGAATTGCTGGGCATAGATTCAAGTTCTTCGTAAAGAGCTGTAACGGTATAAGTATACTCGGTAAAATTAGTTAAGTCGGTATCTTGAAATTCTGTCTCAACAATCGGTTCTTCATTTATCCGTTCATCGAAACGATAAATATTATAACCATCAGGTCTGGCTAAATCTTCAGGTGGCGCATTCCATGATAGATTCGCCAATCTGTCACCCGGTGTTGCGGTAAGATTTGAAGGCGGCATCAAAGGGGGTAAATTGTGCTCATCGGGCTCTTCACCTTGCCATTGAAGATAGGGAAAAGATGTTCCCTCACTGATATGCCAGATCTCATCAAAGTTAAAACCTTCAAAAGTTCTCAATTGCATCATTTCTTCGGTTGTATTACCGCCGAACTCACCAGGCATCACACCTATACCCTCTCTTATTCCGGTTAATTCCTCTGAAAAATAGACATGCATTATTTCGAATGCATGTAAAACACCACCAATAGCTCCCATTGCTTCGGTAATGTCTTCAACTTCAAATGCGCCAATTGAATAACAGCGAGCTAAAACTCCTTGCTCAGCTTCAGCTACGATACCTCCACCACAATGACCTTCTCGAATACGTATAGTAGCCGTTGAATAACAATCCTGTATAACAACATGACCTTCGTGGACGACACCAACTAGACCGGCAACATAATCTTGACCGGTAATGATACCATCAACATAACAGTTCTCAATCCTTCCTTGTTCGGCTGAGTACATTTGCCCTACGATACCGGCAACAAAATGACCACCGGTAACGTTTGCATTAATCAAACCGACATTTCTAATAGTTGCTCCTCTAACGACACCAAACAGTCCCTGATGTTCAGCTTCCCTGTTTATCATCAGGTTTGCTATATGGAAACTTCCACCATCATAAGTGCCATGAAAAAAGCCATGATCATGTGATCCAATTGGTTGCCAGCCTTCTCCATCATTCCAAGGCTCTATATTTAAGTCTATATTTGCAGTCTGGATAAAATGTTTTTCTGCATGCTCTTCTGTTAAATACTCTCTGATGCTAACTAGATGCTCTACTGACTCGACCTGCCATGGATCATCTGCTGTGCCTCTACCACCAGCAAACTGTGCGAAGCAGTTTACTGAAATGACTAGTAAAAGGATAGTCCATAGACTATACAATCTTAATTTTCTAACAATTTTATTCATAATACCTCCTTTTTTTCTACTTCTATCATTCTATACCATCCAAAGGATTAGCTCCTGTTATTAAAGA
>PWNZ01000004.1 GCA_003564135.1 Candidatus Cloacimonadota bacterium | reverse complement strand
TTCGCTAAATCTCTTCCCGCTTCCGTAAAAAAAATAGCTGTTCTTGACAGAACAAAGGAGCCGGGAGCCATTGGAGAACCTCTTTACCTCGATGTTGTCACCGCACTAAAAGATAAAGGTATTAAGATCATCGGTGGCCGGTATGGACTTTCTTCAAAAGAGTATACTCCTTCTATGATTCAAGCTGTTTACGAGCATCTTGAAGGTAAATGCTTCCATAATTTTACTGTCGGTATAAAAGACGACGTGACAGGCAGATCAATTGACCTGAAAGAGACGATTGACACTATTCCTGAAGGTACTATCAGTTGCAAATTCTGGGGATTGGGGTCTGACGGAACTGTCGGCGCTAACAAGAATTCTATCAAGATTATTGGTGATAACACTGATATGTACGCCCAAGGATATTTCCAATATGACTCGAAAAAGTCGGGTGGCATTACCAGAAGTCATCTTCGCTTCGGGAAAAATCCAATTCAATCTCCATACTTAGTTCAACATGCTGATTTTATAGCCTGTCATAATCAAGCATTCATAGGCAGATATGATCTGCTAGAAGGAATTAAGCCTAACGGGACTTTCTTGCTGAACTCTAATTTTGAAGCCTGCGAAGTCTTCTCTAAGCTGACAAAAGAGATGCAAGAGACAATTATCAAGAACAAAATCAAATTCTACAATATCGATGCTCTAAAGATAGCTAACGAGGTTGGTCTGGGCAACAGAATTAATTCAGTTATGCAGACAGCTTTCTTTATCATCTCGGGGGTATTGGAAAAAGAAGAAGCTATTAGTATGATAAAGGATGCTATCAAAGCTACCTATCAGAAAAAAGGTGATGAAGTTGTTCAGATGAACTGGGATTCAGTAGATAAAACTGTTGAAGCTCTTCAAAAAATAGAGATCCCTGAACAGATTACTTGTCCCAGCTGTCCTGAGAAAAAACTTATCCCGGATGATGCAGATCAGTTTACCAAAGATATTATTGAACCTGTAATGAGAGAAAAAGGCGATGAGATCCCCGTCTCAAAGATGCCTTTAGACGGATTTGTACCTTCGGGCACTACCAAGTTGGAAAAAAGAGGAGTATCTGCTTTTGTTCCTAGATGGATACCCGAAAAATGTATCCAATGTAACTTCTGCTCTTTAGTATGTCCGCATGCTGCAATCAGAGTTAAACTCATAGAGAAAGATAAGCTCAAAGATGCACCGGAATCTTTCAAGACTCTAGAAGCCACCGGAAAAGATAAAGAAAAATATAACTTCAAGGTGCAAGTTTATATCGAAGATTGCCAGGGCTGTAAAAATTGTGTTATTGAATGTCCTAAGCAAGCTTTAGAAATGGAATGTGTCGAAAAAGAAAGAGAAGCCGGAGAGTTTGAAAACGAACTGTTCTTCGAGTCTTTACCTAATGATGTGTTAAGTAATGTCATGAAGGAAACTACTATCAAAGGCAGCCAGTTTAAGCAGCCGTTGCTAGAGTTCTCAGGAGCATGTGCCGGATGCGGCGAAACACCTTATGTTAAGCTGATTACACAACTTTACGGCGACAGAATGATTATAGCTAATGCCACCGGATGTTCTTCAATATGGGGAGGCACTTTCCCAACAATACCGTATTGCAAAAACAAAGATGGTGAAGGTCCTACTTGGGCTAACTCATTATTTGAAGATAATGCAGAATACGGGTTCGGTATGCGTCTGGCAGTTGACTCGAACAGGAGATATCTCAAAGCAAGTATCGATAATTTACTTGAGCAGGGGACCAACAAAGAATTGCAAGAATGTCTTAAGAAAGCTCTGGAAAATTGGAGCAAATACGATACGGAAACAAAGGCTAATGTTAAGAAAATAAAAGAACTGCTGCCAAAAGCTCTCGGAAACTCCAAAACCGATCCTTTCGTAAGGAAGATGATCGAGTTACAGAACTACTTTATTCCTAAGAGTGTCTGGGCTTTCGGTGGTGACGGCTGGGCGTATGACATTGGTTATGGCGGACTTGATCACGTGCTTGCATCTAATCGGAACATGAATGTTCTTGTTATGGATACTGAAGTTTATTCTAATACCGGTGGACAAGCGTCTAAAGCTACTCCTTTGGGTTCAATTGCCAAGTTTGCCGAATCAGGCAAAACAACGACCAAGAAGGACTTAGGTATGATGCTTATGAGCTATGGTTATATTTATGTGGCTTCAGTTGCTATGGGATATGACAAGAATCAATTGATGAAAGCAATAACAGAAGCCGAAAACTATGACGGACCTTCGATAATTATTGCCTATGCTCCATGTATTAACCACGGAATGGATATGGCAATGACCCAAAAAGAAGAAAAAATGGCTGTCGAAAGTGGCTATTGGATAAATTACCGTTACAATCCACAGTTGAAAAAAGAAGGTAAAAATCCGCTGCAATTAGACTCGAAAGAGCCTAAACTGCCGGTAACAGACTTCTTGGATAAAGAAAAAAGATATAGCTCCCTAGAGAAAAGTTTCCCGGAAAAATTCGAGAAATACAGGCAGCAAATCGTTAAATTTGTAGAAGAAAGATACAACTACTATAAGAAGCTGTCGGAACTGTAAACTATAGACAATTAATCTAACAAAAAACATCAAAGGGCACGGATTCGTGCCCTTTGATCATTTAATAGCTTTTTTTGAGCCGCAGCTTCATTCCCCGGATATGTTAATCGGCTTGACAAAAAGAGGGGAGTCTTATCTCTTTAAATCCATTGCCGAGCAGCAAGGCCTAACCCTCGAGTTTAAGGTATGGATTGCTGCCGATAGGGTATATCCGGAAACAGATGTGCCTCCCGCATTGGAAAGGCAAGAACTAGCTAAGCTTGCCTTCTAATAAAATATTAGGAGGTTTTATGAAAACCATATTATTAGCAATATTGTCGTTACTGATTCTTTTTGCTTGCAGCGATAATGATAGCAGTACAAGCAAAGGGCAAGAGTTTGATCCCCCCGATTTAGCCTCGACACCATCAAAAATAGTCGTTATTCCTTCTTATGAAGAGTTAGCTGAAATGGAAGACGCTGTCACGGTAGAGGTTGATTATAGCGGAGAAATGGTTTCTGCCTATCCATTACGGCAGTTTATCGATTATCCTTACCCTCATATTTATATGTTTGAAGTTATGTCCAACGATGAGGATGGAAATTTCTCGCCCAGATTTAGAGGTATGCCGGACTTGCATTGGGGAAACGTCGAAGGTGGCTACCTTCTTCCCAATATTAACTATCGTGCTTTTTTTACCGACGAAGATATCGTCGGAACTTACAATGTGCGCAACCTCGGATACCTGAGAATGTATAGAAAGATAGATGTTATCAGCAACGAAAAGGTCGTTCCCTTTCAAATTGGAGGTCTAGAGACGGTAGCTATATCCTACGTTCACGAAAACGAGCAATTTACCGACATAGAAGTTATACCTCTTGGTAGTTTTATCAGCGATTATGTCACCACCGATAAAGCGAGCCATTATTATCTGCTAGAGAGTATTGACTCAGAAGAAGGTCTCTACAGCTGGACAGAGATTTCTAATGCCTACATAGTGGACGAGGTAGTACTGTTTATCGAAGAGGACAAGAAACAAGTTATTAGTTCTATGGAGTGGTTAAAAAAAATTACCCTCGTAGAAGATGCCAGGTTATAGGTGCTGTTAATATCTTTTTTATGATAGGAAAGAGTTTCTCAACCTAATTATTGAATTTTGGCGGGGTGAGCGAGAGATTATTCCGCCAAAATATTTGAGAATTTATCAAGGGCAAGACCCAGTGAAGTAAAAAAGACGACTTAACGGGTTAAAATGCCCTTGTGACCTTGGTCAAGCTCTGGAAGAATTTGATACATTCAGTTTAGTAGTCAATGTACCATTATCTACCAGCCTCCGAAGTTTGTAGCGATGATGCCTTTAGTAGTCAATGTGCCATTAATTATCATCCTTTACCGGTGGTTTCGTCAACAAGACTTTTATAAAATGACAAGATGGCTTGTTGCCCTGGAATTTTAAAGTGCACCACAACTCTTCACTATTCCCCGTCGCCCGTTCACTGTTCACTGTTCACTCTTCATTATTCATTCTCCACAGCATCCCCCGGTGAAGTAAAAAAAGAGATATGACTGCGTTCCTCGTCGAGTTCGCTAGGCTTCGGTTCACGCCGTAAACCTGCTCTGGTTTAACCCAAATAATGCAGCGTTTCGTTACACATACAGCAGCTTTTTACAGATTTAACCATTACTACTGCATCATCCGGGTTAAATGCGATAAAACAAGTTAATGAAACTCGACGGCTAAACTACTATCAAGACTATAAAGGCAATTAAGCAAACAGCTTGCAGCAGGTAGTCAATAGTTTTAAGCCGTGATTCATGCAGGTATGTTCTTTCTTTGTGAAGCCGGAAACATTTCAGGTCTAAAGCGATTGCCCGGGATTTGACTTCAGTCAGGGCGTTTGATAGAACCGGTATCAGAAGCGATAATAAAGCGGTGAACTTTGCTTTCAGCGAGAGCTTTTTGATATTAATATTTCGCAGATATAAGTTTTCTCGGTAAGCTAAAAACATTTTGTAATAATCGGGTATGAATCGGATTACGGTTGTGATCAAGAAAGATATCTCATAAGGTACTTTCCAAGCTCTGAAGGCGAGTAAGTAGTCAGAGGTAGAGATACTGAACAGCAAGCCGGAGATTAGAATCAGATTTAATAACCTTAAGGAAACAATTACTCCAAAAGCTATACCCCCTTCCGTGACCTTAAGTAGACCGTAACTGAGAATCGCTTCACCTTCTCTGCGAAACAGAACTTGCAGTATGAAGATGGACACCACAGCGATCCATAAATGCCTGAACCTACCGAATATCCTGCCAAAGAGATTTTTTCTCTCTTCATGTATCAGCAGCAAGATTAAAGCTGTGCCCATAACGATCAGTTGAGTAGTTATATTTTGGCGGATGACGGCTATTGACGATAGAGAGATAGTGATTATCAAAATGGTACGGAGGTTTAGGTTTTTACTCATTTGCTAAAACAGTTTCTCTATCTGACCGTTATCTGTCAGCTTCCAGGCTGTACCGTTTTCTAAGCAGAGGTCGTTAAATAGTTCGGTTCTATGGGTCAACACCAAGCATCCTAGCTTAGTCGTGATTTTAGATTTAATAATGTTAAGTAAAAACCGGATACCTTTACTGTCCAAGCTGGCAGAGGGTTCATCAATGATCCAATATTTTTCGCTAAATAGAGCAAGAGCAGAAAGCATCACTTTTCGTCTTTGACCATAGCTTAGTTCCCAGATTGGTGTGTCGGTAATTGATATTATTCCCATTTTTTCGAGGGCTTCTTTCCGTTCGGTTTTTTTTTCTTGTGAATCTTCGGTTTGAAAGCGGTTTTGCCAGATGGAGAGGTCTTCTTCGGGAGTCACGCCTAAAAAACTGCCGGCGATATCTTGCTTAATGTAGATAATCGAGTTGAGGATTGCCTCTTGTTTTAAGTTGGATAACTCTTGACCGTCTAATTTTATTGATCCCCGATACCCTCTATTAAGTCCTAGCAGTAACCTGCAAAGAGTAGTTTTACCTGATCCGTTATCTCCGGATATCACCGTCAACCCTGACTTGGGGACATTTAGGGTGAGATTATAAAAGACCTCCTTGTCATTGTTATTGTACGAATAATAGAGGTTATTTATGTTAAAGATATTGGCCATAAGATGTGGGTATTAGCTTTGGACGAAATTATCTAAATCTAGCTGGATATCGGCTAATGCTTGAAAAGAGTGATGATGTTCGGCAAAGATTATCAGTTTCCCTGCATGCTTTAATTCTTGAACATAATCAGCCACTAAGTTGATAGCCTTTTCATGCATACCGGCACAAAATTCGTCAATTAAGATGACTTTGGGCGACATTGACAATATCCCTGCCAAAGCGACCATCTTTTTCTGTCCGAACGAAAGGTCAGAGGTCTTCTTATAGCGCAGGTGTTCAATATTGAACCGGGCTAACAACTGATCAATTCGCTTTATGATTGTCTCTCTGGGGAGGTGAATGTTTTCCGGACCGAATGCGATTTCTTCCTCTACTACAGGCATGAATATTTGCTTATCAGGATCCTGGAAAAGGATATTGATTTCCGATGCTGTCCGATTTAGAGGTTGGGAGGATATTTTTTTGTCCAAATAAAATATTTCGCCTTTTACTTTCCCTTTTATTGCTGTGGGGATGATACCGCACAGCGAGTTGAGCAGCGTAGTTTTACCGCTGCCGTTGCCTCCGTTAATGACAACAATCTGACCTGCTTCAAAGCAATAATTCAAAGGCTTCCATAGGAAGCTTTGTGCTTCCGGATAGGAGAAAGTATAATTATTTAACCGTATCATTATTTAGTCGATTTTGAACATTGCTACATCTTTCAACCAGCGGTTTCTGAACTGATCATAAGGAAAGATTAATCGATACTCGGTGCCGCCTGATGTGTTGCTGACCTCTAAGATCGTATTAGCTGAACTAAGCTCGCTAGCATTAACAATCATCCGGACACCATCACGGGCATGAAATGTTACCGTACTGAGAGTGTCGATATCGATGCTGATATTTTCCATGATGTCGCTCAGCAAATAGCCCTCATACCGGTTTTGGCGAGTTCCTATTTCTGTATGTTTATCAATTCGGCTAAAATCTATCTCGGCAAGATAATATTGATGGTCAACTGCTTCTTGCGGCCGGCTTTGCAGGACAATTAAAACTGCTAACAGTGCTGTCAGTAGTAGCAAGATACCAATGATATATAGCCAGTGATTATTCTTCCTCATATTATAAGGTGTCCTCCTGATTAGTTGGTAAAGACAATAAATATTCCGATAATATCTTCGGGCTTGGCAGTATAATGAATTCCGGAAAAACTCTCTATGTCCGGATCGTAATACTCATGTAATCCATGGTCGGAGAAGACGAATAGATTTCCCTCCCAGCGTTGATTTATAATGCTCAAGTATTCACCTGTCTGCTTGATAACGTTCATTACTTCACTGCTATAGGGACCGTGCCTATGAGCAGTATTGTCGATATCGTGGAAATGAGCAAAAACAAAGTCTTTTCTGTCCATTTCATTGATTAGCGTGTTGAATATCTGATCGTCAACCTTGTCTCCCCATTGATCCGGTGCATGCAGGATCTGCTTAAAGGATGATTCATGAATTTGCATAGAGCCTTCTATAATTAAGCCGTCATCCTGTAGGAAGGAAAGTGAACTGAACAGTTTATCTTGAGGCTCTTGTTCATTTAACAGGTTCCCTGTTCCAAATAAATAATAATTGTAGATTGTTTTTGGTGGATAGGCAACCATCATTGGCTCAGGGTCAATGTTAGGGAAGCTATTTGTATATCCTTTGCTCTTTGCATGAGACCATAATTTATATCCTAAGCCGTCAAGGAAAACAGCCAACGTGGGAGCTTGTTTTGCCGATTCTGTAATCAAGCTGTGGACTTCGAAAGCCGTTCTTTCGGGTGGGTTTTCCCAAACAGCTTTGACCGCATGCGTATCGTTATCGGCAAACTTAGGGAAAAGTAACCTCTCGGGGATGGTTAGTGTTCCGCTGGAGCTGACTTTTTCCGACGCTATTTCGCCACTGTCAAAGATCAAGGTGACTTTATTAGAATTAATATTTTTAATCGTAAGCTTTACATCCGGTCGTAGAAATGCTGCTTTCTCTTCTCGGTGGTTAGGAAAAGAAATATGCCTTTTGAGCAGTTCGTATTTCGAAAAGAATCTCTTCTGATCTGTATGGTCAAGGTGGTATACGCCAAAATCTTTGCGGCCCGAAGAGACATAAATATCAGTGATATTTGCTAGTGAGGGCTTATCTAATGAGTTGTTTAGGGCTATTTCACTACTCTTTTTTTCTATGCTGTAAAACTCCAAAATATTCCTATCTATGATGATACATTCTCTCAGGTCATTTTGAACTACTACTTCGAGAAGTTTTTCTTTGAATAGACCGGTTAATACTTGGTCTAGGTTGCCCTCGTCGTCAACCATAAAACTGCTTTGATGGCCATGGATCCTTATACCTTCGACTTTTTCATGTGATTCCCCACCGCAGCCGATTAAGCTGAGAAAGCCTATAAGTAAAAGAAAGGTGATGCTAAGTAGATTAGTGATTTTCGAGTACATGGCGAGACTGACCTTTTATTGTTGACTGGTTAAAAGATCAAAGCGATGATGAACAAGACGCTTTATCAAAGTAAAAGCAAGAATTCCTCCGCCAAAACCTGATATTAGAGAAGTAATGATTGATATAGCTAAAGGGATAGTGGGTAAACGCATAATAAGCAGCGCAACTAAAACCGTGCCGGTGAGATTGGCTCCTGCACATATACTGATTTGACAAACAAGAGACTTCTTATCCTTGAAAAATAACGCTATCAACTCGGCGGAGACACCGGGTGCGGTATAGATAAGAATGCTCATAACACCATGATGCCCAAAATGACCCAAAATCATAATTACAGTACCTTGGACAAACGCTGTAAGGACTGCTGAACCACGCTTGGGAACTAAAGCGATCACCAACCCCAACCAAAGCATATAGAAACCACCGGCTAACGATCCTCCGGGTATTAAAAGAGGGGCAGATACTAAATGTACTATCGGAGTTATCACAGGCTTAACGGCCAAGCCAAGGGCACTGATAATAGCTATTATAACCAAATCCTGAGTCGTAAAGCTATCAAGCCATCGCTTCAAACTATCCTCCTTAAATGATGATGGTAAATGGAAGGTAAAAGGAGACTGCCTGAAATGCTGCGAAATAACGTAACTCCGGATCACCTTTCCAATAGATCTCTCGAAATTCGAGAACGGGAGGCATAGCAGTTTCCCGCTATACCCTATCGGCAACTAACCTTACCTTTAATTCGATAACAAGCGAATTTATTGCCCCAACGCAAACCAGACTTAGGCTTTGTTGCTCGGTGTCTTTATACACTAAGAATATTTCTGGAACTGTTTTGTCAAGTAAAAGGGCAAAGAATGGCTTGCGAAAGATTCCGTGAAGAAGAACCGCTTGACCAGGAATAAGATAATGTTGACCGATATTATTCACCCCCCCCATTTTTATGATTAAAATGTTTTATCAACCACCGAAATTACCGAGAAAAAACGGAACAGCAAACATATTTAATCAACCCTAGACTCTCAATCCCAAACTCTTACAAAAACCATTGATTTGTTACGTAGGCAGATGAACCCGACTACGCAGCAAGTCAATGGTTACTCTCTAGTAACTACGGTGAGCGAGATGTTCATCTTACAGAAGAAAATATGATCGAAAAGTCTTCCAAAAATGGAACTACGCTTTGAAAAAGGTGACTTTGTAAGATGAAATGATCTGGCGGAATAAGTCTGCTGCTTGATAATGATTCGCTATATAGTGGTGCGCTTTATTTTGCCGAATATTGAGCACTATTGATTGCATCTACATCGAATATCGAACAGATAACGTTTACTGATAATGTATCGGCGTTCGGAGATAGATTTGTTGGCGTTTAGACGGTTAAAGATTTGCTGCTCGAGAGGATGATTAAAACTTTTGCCGGAGCAGGTATGCAATATAATGGTTGGACAACGACCCAGCAAGTTCAAATATGGTTGCTCTGCAAAAATGTTAAGGAATTGATGTAGTTTTCCGTATTGCCAAGAGATGTGAATGGTAGCGGCTACTGCTGTCAGGAAAGATAACTATCAGGCATATCTGATATTCAAGAATCTTATGACAAGGAATTACAGAATAGTCAGGAATGCTGAGGCCCTGTTAGCAAAACAACTAATATAAGCTGACATTTAGCTTGACAGAAATCCGTTATTAAAAGATTTTGCGACAATCTAAAAAAAATGGAGGTGAACTGAGTGCCGACAGTATACACACGAGATGGTGAACCTTTTGAGATCATGCTCAAAAGATTCAAAAAGAAGTGCGAGAGAGCGTCGATATTGTCTGATATTAAAAAGCATCAGGCCTATGAAAAGCCCAGCGAGGCGAAAAAGCGAAAAAAGAATGTCGCTATGCGCAAAGCTCTCAAATTTGCTCGAAAAAGCAAGAGATATTCATAAGAGAAATGGCCATCCGACTTACATCTGATCTTATCTAGCGCAACTTGGTTTGACATGTTGTGTAATAAATAGATTTTTCGGCAGCAGTATCGTTTACTGCTGCCTTAATCTGTTGCAAAAAGTTGATCAGTCAAGTTTGGCGAATGTGAGAAGCATTCAGTAAGGACGTCAAGTTAGACATGGCGATGGATGATATGGGAATAACAGTCGTGTTTATCCGGATAAGACAGTAGTCTATAAATTGAAGATTTATAGTAGCGAGGTTGGTAGGCTTCGTATTAATCATTCTATGATCAAGCTCGTTTCACCGGTATCGCATCGGTGACCATTGTTTTCCGATAGTAAATGCTCATGACTGTGAAAAGTAATGTATAATTTACAATGTACGATGTATAATTTTAGTGAAGACAGACACCCAAAGGAATGATTAAAAATTGCCGGCTGAAGCCGACGTACCAGCCGACTGAAGTCAGCGTTCCGGAATCACTGGTAACTGGTAAATCAATTTTAAACATAGTAAACGTCCCTGACATCCTCAACCAAGAACCAAGAACGAATATGATGACACCCGAGCTAATGATTATAATAATAACAAAAGAGATGAGAGTCAGCCGTGAAGGCCATTATTCGGTGCTTTTTTCGGTGTTCTCGGTGGCTGAAATTGAATTTTAAACATAGTAACATTAGAGATAACCCACAAGAGTAACAAATTAGCGAGGAGAGATATGAACTACCTTGATATTGCTTTGACGATTCTATTATTAGCTGCTTTTTTTATAGGGGTGAAGCGTGGCTTAATATTGTCTTTTATGCGACTTCTCGGAGTGGTATTGATTTTTATTCTTATCAGGCAAGCGGGCAATGCTATTACGGCTCAACTTCATTTAACCTTAGGGATAAGAGAGATTTTAGCTACGGTACTGACTTATATATTGATTCTCATCGTTGTACTGGTATTTGTGACCATAGTAGCCTATTTAATTAAAAAATTTCTCAAATTAGTTATGCTTGGCTGGGTTGATGGCCTTTTAGGCGGTATATTAGGGGTATTATTTGGGTTTTTAGTGATTACGATATTAGTGTTAATTATAGAATTAACACCTCTAGCCGAAGCTTTAGGAGAGTCACGGGATGCTTCTTTCCTTTACAATGTTGCGCGGGGTATATCTTATTCACTTAGAATCAACATCATAGAATTCATGCCCGGCAGCCGTGCACAAACCGACAGCCTTTTATTCATACTTAATTAGCTGCCTGATCGAAGTTGTTGAGACATTAGTCTCTGAATCGGTTAATTCGTAGATTGATAATGAAAGAAACATTTGCTCAACTTGAGTTTGACAAGATACGTCGATTATTATCCGATAATTGCCATACAGTCCAAGCAAAAAAACAGGCAACCTCTCTAACTAATCTCGATTCTAGAATAGAAATAGATTATAGTCTGGATATAATCACCGAATGCCAAGAGATTGTCAACAAGGGTTATAGTTTTGACTTCCAGCGAGTGTTCGACCTTGATAATGTCCTGTACCATTTTCAGTATACAGCGTATTCTTTTGAAGAATTCAGTTCGATCTATTTCACGGTAAAGAAAACCATAGAGATTAAAACCACCGTTGAGAAAGAAGAGGAATTTTTCAGTTCTTGCCCGAAATTTTTGATGAAATGTGACAAGCTATCAATGTTGCCGGAAATTGTGGAAAGGTATCAGTCGATTTTTTCACCTGACGGGAAGGTGCTTGATACAGCTTCGGAGCAATTAAGACAAATTCGCAAGCGGAAGTATAATTTACGCAAGAGCATTCTCAACAGCTTAGACAGGAAGCTCAACGATAAAGGTCTGGAGAAGATTATCCAGGATAAAGTTATTACACAACGAGAGGGTCGGTATGTTATTCCTTTGAAGGATGGAGGCGCTAGCACCGTTGCCGGAATTGTGCATGGCTATTCAGGAAGTAAAGCTACTATCTTTGTTGAGCCTAATGATGTAGTAAATCAGAATAACGAGCTTCATAAGCTACAAAGAGAAGAAGAAGAAGAGATTCACCGAATATTCAAAGAATTTACCGGTATTGTGAGAAGCTTGAGAGATAAAATATCAGTGAATAACAAGATACTGTCATCTTTTGACTATTATTTTGCTGCTGCTAAATTTAGCAATACAATCGGTGCAGTTAAGCCTACTCTTACAGATAGCTGCCACTTAAAATTGTTTAACACCAGACACCCTCTTCTGATTAAAAAATACGGTTCAATCAAAAAAGTTGTACCTTTTGATTTAGAGTTGGGCAAAGAGGAAAAAATGTTAGTGCTGTCAGGGCCGAACACCGGTGGTAAAACGATAACTCTGAAAGCGATAGGGTTAGCAGTTTTAATGACTTTGTCAGGCCTACCTATTTCTGCTGCCGGCGACTCTGAGATAGGTTTATTCGATCAAGTATTTACTGACATAAACGACGAGCAGTCTATAGAGAACTCATTGAGCACCTTTTCTTCTCATATTGATAAAATAACCAACATGATCGAATACGGTAATGGACGATCCTTAGTCCTCATTGATGAGATTGGTTCGGCAACAGATCCTGAACAAGGATCAGCTTTAGCTCAGGCAATATTAGAAAAGCTGTTGAGCCTTAGAGTATTAGGAGTGATAACAACTCACTATACGCCCCTTAAGATATTCGCTGAAAAATCTGATAAATGCCTGAATGCCGCTATGCAGTTTGATCCCGATAAGCATGAGCCGACATACTACTTCAAGATAGGTCTTCCCGGAAATAGCTTTGCTTTGGAGATTGCGTCCCGCTTAGGTGTGGGGATGGATGTAATGACCAGAGC
>PWNZ01000125.1 GCA_003564135.1 Candidatus Cloacimonadota bacterium | reverse complement strand
TCTTCACTAAAATTATACATCGTACATTGTAAATCATACATTATTTTCACAGTCATGGACGTTTACTATGTTTAAAATTTCTCCCGCAGATTTCTCAGATTCCCCAGATTAATGGAACGCTGACTTCAGTCGGTTGGCACGCCGGCTTCAGCCGGTAATTTAATCATCCCCTCGGGTGTCTTCATTATTCATTCTTCATTGACGAAGTCATGAGCGTTTACACTGTTATTATTCGTAGACACGAAACTCTCTTCTCAACTTGGTTACATAGATTATTTCACAAGCGCCATCGCCGGTATCGTCCCTAACCATGCTAGTTTTCCAGTTAGATGATCGACCATCGATAATAGCCCGTACATCTACAAGATAACCTTCGATTTCTATGGTCTCATTTTTTCTAACCAGACTTAGTGCTCTCCGGATGTTATCATTAGCAGGAATAATATGATTATTACTGGAATTAAGATACACCCAATCCGTAGATAGTTTAGCATCACGTTTGAGGAAAAAATAATAGCGTCTTCTGTTCTGCCTGACAGTGATCTGCCTGAGGTTTTCCGGATAGGCTAAAATTCCCCAAAATAGGGCTAAGTCATAGGGCGCAACAGGTGCCATGGCATCTCGTCTGTATCTTTTTTTTCTACCAACTACTGCTCCTACTTTATATTCTGCTCGCGGGGATATGATGTAGGTATTCTTTGCTCGTTCAACTATAATTGTTTCCAGGTTTTTCTTATTGGTCTGTTCAGGATAGGTAGTATCAATTTTTAAATAATCCCTGGAAGACTCCCGAGGTATTCCACATGAAATCAATAACGCTAAGACGCAGAGATACCAGCCCATCTTGGACATCGTTTACCTTCTCAAAACGACTAAACACTCAATGTGGTGTGTGTGAGGAAACATATCATAAGGTTGTATAGCTTTTATCTTGAAACCAATATCCATTAGTAGTTTCAGATCTCTTTTTTGAGTAGCAAGATTACAGCTTAAATAAATGATCTTACTGATAGAGGAATCAGTTATCACCAGAATAATTGATGCGTCAAGCCCTTTGCGAGGTGGATCTACTATCAAAGTACTGAAGCCGGCTTTTGCTAAAACACCTTCAAGGTTTACTTCAACCTTGCCTGCAAGATAGCTGCAATTATTGAGATTGTTGGCGGTAATATTTGAAATGCCGTTTTTAACAGCTTCGGGATGGTGTTCCAGGCAAATAACCCGTTGGACAACATCTGCGATACTTATCCCAATTGTGCCTATTCCACTATAGGCATCTATGACAGAGTCATCTTTAGTTAAATATTGAGAGATATCTGTTAGTATATTAATACATTGATGGGTGTTCACCTGAAAAAAGGATGAGTAATTTATATTTAAGAGTTTGTCTTTTAAGCGCTCGATTAAATAGCTGCGACCGTATAATAATTTTGCATCTGAGCTAATATTTCTGTTAGTTGCCGGACTATTTATATCCTGGACTATCCCAACTAAAGAAGGAAATGCTTCAGAAAGCTTTTCGCATAATAGTTTAGAGAAGGGGAGTTTTCGGGTCTTGGTCACTATAATCAAAAGATGCTCTTGGCAGGTAGGCGAATATCTAACGCCAATGAACCGAAGATTTCCTCGCTGTGTTGATTCATTATAGACAGTTGTCCCACCTTTAGTTAAAAGTTCACAGGTAGCTGCAATAATTTCGTCGGTATTTTGGGGGTGTAGATGACAGACGTTATGGGTAATTACCTTGTGGCTCCGTCTTGCATACATACCCGCTTTAATCGTTTTATTATTACTAATAACCGGAAGAATTATTTTATTACGATAGCGATCTATGATAGGGGAGGGCTTTATGCTGACTTCCTGTAAAGTTCCAATATTGAGGCCTTTAAATACTTCCTCAAAAATGTGCTGCTTGAAAAAGAGCTGATCTTTATAGTCAACATTCAGCCAGTCACAGCCACCACAATCATCAAAGTGTGGACAAGAAGGCTGATTATAATATTTTGAATGGGAATTGTATTTTTTGATTTCGGCGAAATACGTATTACCACGTTTGTGTACCACCGTTACATCAACGTTATCTCCCGGCAATCCTTGATAAATGAGAACACTGCTGTCGTGATAATGAGCCAGACCGAGACCATTAAAAATGACCTTTTCAATATTAAGATTAGGTAGAAGTTGATATCTGTTTATCATTATAATTTATAAAGTTGTATTAAAGCTTCTTGAATATCGCTTTCAGTTTTAGCTTCCACACCACCCACACAGCTTCATATACGATCTTTTTCGACATCTTTGAATGCCCTTTGACCCGATCGATGAAGATAATAGGTAGTTCCTTAATCTTAAACTTCTTTACCCACAAACGGTATTTCATTTCTACTTGGAAGGAATAGCCGTCCGACATAATGCGACTCAGGTCGATACCTTGCAAAGCTTTCCTACTGTAACAGATAAATCCTGCGGTTGGATCTTTGATTTTCATTCCGGTAATGATACGCACATATAAAGAAGCAAGGTAGCTCAATAAAAGCCTTCTGAAAGGCCAATATACAACGGATACACCATTTACATATCTCGACCCTACAACCGCATCGGCATCCTCAAGAGATTTTAGCATATCGGGCAGATTGTCAGGGTTGTGAGAAAAGTCACCATCCATTTCGATAATGGCATCATAAGCATTGTCTAGTGCATATCTAAAGCCGATAATATAGGCCGAACCAAGTCCTAATTTAGCTTTACGGCGAATAAGAGTTACTCTGTCACTATTGTCGGCAATCTTACTAACAATATCTCCGGTTCCATCAGGTGAGTTATCGTCAATAATAAGTAAATTGATATCCTTATCCTGAGCTAAGACCTTATCAATGATAGGATCAATATTTTCTGCTTCATTATACGTCGGTATTATAACTATCGCTTTCATAATTTTCCGGTTCAACTCGTAAGACGAATGATTAAACCCTTCCTTTATTTTTTTGTGATAATATAATTCCGGTAGCTGTTTTTGTCAATAAACTTGATAAGAATAAGGAGGCTCACGAGTGAGCCTCCTTATATTATGATTAATTTTATTAGTAACTTTTTAGACGACACCATGGTCTAACATAGCATTAGCAACTTTTACAAAGCCGGCTATATTAGCACCTTTGATGTAATCGACGTATCCATCAGGTTTCTTACCATATTCAACGCATTGATCGTGTATTGCTATCATAATAGTCTGAAGCTTTTCATCTACTTCATCTCTTGACCATTTCAGCCTCATGCTGTTCTGAGTCATTTCTAAGCCTGAAGTTGCAACTCCACCTGCATTGGCAGCTTTACCCGGAGCAAAGAGGACTTTATTCTCTTGTAACAATTGAATAGCTTCCGGTGTACATGGCATGTTTGCGCCTTCGCAAAGCACCTTAGCACCATTATTGACGAGGTTCTTAGCATCTTCAAGGTTAAGCTCATTCTGGATAGCACAGGGCATAGCGATGTCTACTGGAACTTCCCAGGGTCTTTTACCGGGAAAGAACTCGACGTTGAATTTCTTAGCATAATCTTCTACTTGATCGTTGTTAGACGCTCTCATTTCGACCATATAGTCGATTTTCTCACCTTTGATTCCATCAGGATCATAGATGTATCCGTCAGGACCCGATAGTGTAACGACCTTTCCGCCTAAATCATTAACCTTTTGCGTAGCGCCCCAGGAGACATTACCAAATCCGGAAACAGCTACTTTTTTCCCTTCGAATGATTCACCTTTTAGCTTAAGCATTTGGTCGGCAAAATATACTGTTCCGAAACCGGTTGCTTCGGGTCTTATTAAGCTGCCGCCCCAGTTTTGACCTTTACCGGTAAATACGCCTGTAAACTCATTCTTCAGCTTTTTGTACATGCCAAACATAAATCCGACTTCGCGACCACTAACGCCAATATCGCCTGCGGGTATGTCGGTATTGGGGCCTAAATGACGGAACAACTCCATCATGAAAGCTTGGCTAAAACGCATCATTTCCTGCTCGGTTTTTCCTTTGGCATCAAAGTCTGCGCCACCTTTACCACCGCCCATAGGAAGTGTTGTTAAGCTGTTTTTGAAGATCTGCTCAAAACCCAAAAACTTGAGACTGGAGAGGTTAACACTGGGATGAAATCGGCAACCACCTTTGTAGGGCCCGATAGCACTGTTGAACTGTACCCGATAGCCACGATTAACGTGAACATTACCCTTGTCATCAACCCAAGGTACTCGAAAAATTACAACTCTCTCAGGCTCGACAATTCTTTCCATAATGTTGGCTTTTACTAAACGAGGGTCGGCTACATAGACGTCCCAGATTGTTTCAACAACTTCCTTAACAGCTTGTAAAAACTCAGGCTCTCCCTGGTTTTTTGCCGTCACTTTGTTCATAAAGTCATTAAAGGTCATTACATCCTCCATCTTTTTTTATTTTACCCTCCATACAAAAAAACACCTGCTTTGTGTCAAGCTTTGTAGGTGCGGAAATTGCAAGTCAGTGGGTAAAATTGCCCCACAGCAAATAAGCTGACCTGCTGGTGCGATTGTTAGGATACGAGTGATGTCGTTAAAGAATGTAATACCTGATGGATATGGTTAAATAGCGATAAAAATAACTACAGCGGTGCTGTAGGATTTGATAGTGGAAAATGAAGACTGGAAAAGGTTCGCCTGTTGTAAATATTTGTAAGAGAACTACATCAGTAACTCGCTTGTCGAAGGTGATATCACAGGAAGCGAATATGTGGGTGGGATTACCGGACAGATTACCGCAAACAGTTTAATTGCAGGAACTTACACTGCCGGTCATATTATTGGACAGTCACAGCAAACGAGGATCGAAGTCTTTCCGGTAATAAAGCTAATACTACGATAACAGATAGCTATTCGGCAATGAAAGTTACTGGTAATCAGGCTCACATAGGTGGATTAGTTGGATTTGAGGAATCAGGTTTAATTAATAGAAGCTATGCTGTAGGCTTTATTTCCGCCCATGACCCGTAGCAAGATATCGGTGGACTTGTAGGTGTAGCCGGAGAAACTGAGGTAACAAACAGTTTCTGGAATATTTACAGCACCGGGCAGGATGAATCTGTAGGCGGTGGAACTGGATTGCTCACTAGACAGATGGTTTATCTTCATGACCATAATGAAGCCTTTGTCAGATGGGACTTCGAAGATATATGGCGCCGCGACAGTGACTATGTTCACAATCAAAACTCGGGGGTTAATAACAGTTATCCATACCTTTTTTTTCAAGCAGAAGATCCATGGTATTTAGATACGCCTGAGATTGATATCGAAATCAGGATTATAGAGGGAGCACAATATGTCGTTTTGTCTTGGGAAGCGATAGAAGATGCAGCTTCATATCTTGTTTATTCTTCCGGTAATCCTGAAGAAGATGAATGGGGTGATCCTGTCGAAATCGTCGAAAACACACAATACAGTGAAATTATTGCCGATAATCAAAAAATATTCTTTAGCACCTTATCTACCATTTTCGTGCTTTTTATGGCAGAATATTGAACCCAGATAATGCAGTTAGAATAAATGGAACGCTGACTTCCAGTCGGTTGGTACGCCGGATTCATCCGGTATTTTAACGGGATAGATTGCATAAAACCTTTACCGGCTTAAGCCGGAGGTACATCACAGTTACGGCATCCTTCCCCTATTCTACTGCATTATTCGTGTTCATTCGTGTGGTTAAATATTTTGTTCCGGCTTGTCCGGGTTAGGGTTATTGTCTCCACACATGAGGCTCCCAAAAAAAATGTAAATAGTGCTAAATATACATACCGCGAACAGTCAACTTATTAGGGCAGCCGTCGACGGCTGCCCTAATCAATAGATCAATTAATAATTATCACTACTCTCTAAGCAGATTACTGGCAACAATAGATCTTTGAATTTGATTGGTACCTTCATAGATTTGAGTTATTTTAGCATCCCGCATCATTTTTTCAACCGGATACTCTTTCATATAACCGTAACCTCCTAACAATTGAACAGCATCAGTAGTAACCTTCATTGCTACATCGGATGCAAAATATTTACACATTGCGGATTCTTTACTGAACTTCTTGTTTCGCGAATCTATCATCTTAGCAGTAGCAAAAACTAATGATCTGGCAGCTTCTATTTGTGTGGCCATGTCAGCTAACATAAACTGAACAGCTTGAAATGATGAAACCGGTTTACCGAACTGATGACGTTCTTTAGTATATTTCACTGCCTCTTCAAAAGCACCTTGGGCAATCCCAATGGCTTGAGCTGCTACCATGGGTCTTGATTTATCAAAGGTTTTCATGCCTATAAGGAAGCCCATTCCCTCTTTACCGATCAGATTGTCTTTATGAATGCGGCAATCTTCAAAGATTAACTCGCTGGTTGCTGAAGCTCTAATACCCATCTTATTCTCTTTTTTACCAAAAGAAAACCCGGCTGTCTCTTTCTCAACGATAAAACAGGAAGCACCGCGAGCACCTTTAGTCTTATCTGTCATGGCAAAGACAGTGTAGATATCGGCTTCTCCACCGTTAGTGATCCATTGTTTAGTACCGTTCAATACATAATAGTCGCCATCTTTAGTTGCTGTTGTTTCGATAGCACCTGCATCAGAACCGGCATTGGCTTCTGTCAGAGCAAATGCAGCTAGCTTTTTGCCATCAGCTATTAAGGGTAGATACTTCTCCTTTTGAGCTTCCGATCCGGATAAAAGAATCGGATAAAGGCCTAAGCCGGTAGCTCCTAAAGAAAGTGAGATACCGCCACATACTCTGCTAAGTTCTTCCGTGACGATACACAGATCAACCACTTTACCACTGATCCCGCCATACTCTTCAGGTATAAGAACCGCGAACAGGTCAGTCTGAGCAAAGACTTCTACTATATCCCAGGGAAAAATACCTTCTTCATCGTATTTTTCCCTTACAGGCTTTATCTTCTCTTCAGCTACTTTTCGGGCAATCTCTTTAATTTCCAGTTGTTCTTCATCAAAAAAGTAATCCATATATATATCCTCCTGATATTATTTTTTATTATCCGTTTTCTACTTGATTTGAGCCGAATTTTGATAGAACGGCTATCCTATGAAACATTTTCTCCAAGAATCTCAGATTAGTTTGGGTACTGTAACTTTTCAACAGAAGATTTTGCAGTTGTTTTTCTACATTAGCGGGGTCACCGTCTTTGAAGTATTCAATTTCTTTGAGGTAGTTAACAATATTTTTACAAGTTCGCAAGACTTCACTTTTATCAGCCAAGGGTACTGTTTGATTAACTTGGACACCATACAAGTTATAAGCAACTATAGCTACCGCCTGAGCTAAGTTTAGTGATGGAAAAGCGGGGTTAGTTGGTATAATACAGCGAATAGGGCAGAGGTCTGCTTCGGCGTCGGTCAGACCGTAAGTCTCTCTACCGAAAACAAAAGCAATATTACCTCTCGGTAAATATTCCGTATAACTATCTAACTGATTAACGAGGAAATCAACACTTTTTTTGCGGCCTTGTCTCCGAGAAACAGCTATTACTAAATCCATATCGGCGATAGCTTCCGCTAACGTAGTGAATGTGTGAGCATTCTTTAAGATAGCTTCAGAATGAACTGCTATATAAAAATCTTCTTTACTGGGTATAGAACCAACTATTCTTAGTTTGTCAAAGCCGAAATTATTGATAACTCGAGCTACGGCTCCCACATTACCACGATATACCGGTTCTACTAAAATGAAGAAGACCTGGTTAGTGTTCATCTTTTGTTTTTAATGCCGAATCTGATAATTGGTGAAAGAGGTGTCTCCGACGCCGTCGCCGAAGACACTGATAATTTATTGGCTTATTGATTCAAGGATAAGCTTACTAACAGTTTCGCTCAATTGCTTGGTATCTGATAAAAGCTGTTTTGACTTATTCAAGACTTCTTCTTTGAAGGTGTCATCTTCTATACCTGACATATTAATGACAACATTATAGTAAGCACTCAGAGAAGCAGCGTAGGCAGTAGCTGCCGCAACACCGGCGTCAGAAATAGCGTTTTTGTTGCCTATTTGGGATATACCGTGAGCTAATTTAACAGCCTCCATCGAGAGTTCTAATGTCTCTAAAGGCACTAATATCGCATTTTTAGTTGCTTCTTGGATAGTTTTTTGACGGATTTCTTTTTCCTCGTCAGTTTTCTTAGGTAATTTTGTTGCATCCATCATTGCATAGAAACTTTCGGTATCTTTGTCGATAGCCTGAAGAGAACTTAATTTCAATAACTGCCCTTTATCGGCTAATTCTTTGGCTTCTTCCCAGTGCTCTTTATATTTCTTTTTCCCAAAAGTCAAATTGGCTACCATGGCAGTCAAAGAACCGGAAATTGCACTGCACAATGCAGCAACGCTTCCACCACCAGGAGCCGGTGCATCAGTCGATAACAGGTCATTAAAGTCAGTCAAGCTCAGGTTAGCTAAATTATCTTTTTCAGCTATACTATATTCGATGATTTTTTTCTCGATATCAAATGCACTAAGCTCGGCTAAACCCATAGATTGAACAGCAGTTTCGATTATCATCATTTCAGGTATACCGGTACTGTAAGCCTGTTTTTCCAAATAGTACCGCCCGGCCTGCAGAAGCGCCTCTTTAGGCATTAAACCTACCAGTTCGCTACCGGTCACAAGGACACCTTCATCCCGAGCCAATTCTCTAACCTTTTCCAGTACAATGTGGGGAGGAGTTATCTTATAGTTAGTCAGGTTCATGCTTATTTGAGCACGACTGTATTCATCAATATACCATCCCACAGCTTTACAGTGTGTAAAGATCCCCGGAATATTAACCTTATTCCCCTGTTTATCTTTTTTCTTGTATCCTTTTTCACGGATTTTCTTTGCTATACGGTTTGCTTTTTTCTTATCACGTGTATTCAAATTGATATTGTAAGCAATGAGAAACTCTCGAGCTCCAATTGCTGTGGCTCCGGATTTGGCGTTAAATTCAGCAGGCCCATAATCAGGACGCCATTCGGGGTCTTTCATTTTGTCGGCTAATGCTTCGTATTCACCTTTGCGGACAACAGCCAAATTGCTCCATTCTTTTTTAGTTGCTGCATACTCGTATAAATATATGGGAATACCTAGTTCATTGCCTACTCTCTCACCTAATTGTTTAGCAAATTCAACGCAGTCTTCCATCGTAACACCACTTACAGGGACAAACGGACACACATCCGTTGCTCCCATTCGGGCATGAGCTCCCTTATGCTTTGACATATCGATCAGTTCCGAAGCCTTTTTGATTGCCTGAAAAGAAGCTTCCATAACAGCTTCAGGCTCACCAACCATAGTATACACTGTACGGTTGGTATCTGCGCCGGGGTCAACGTCTAATAGCGTAACCCTTTTTTGTGCTTTTATTACTGCGGATATTTCGTCCAAAACCTTCATGTCGCGACCTTCGCTGAAGTTTGGAACACATTCCACTAATCTCATATAATCCTCCATTAGGCGTTATTTTTTCAATTCCGGCTAATTATCTGTTGCAAGGTAAAAAGTCAATCTTTTTTGCAGGGATAGTTGAAATAATAGTCTCTTATTTTCGTCGTAACTGTCGATATTATCCCTTAACTACACCCAAAGGTTTAAGCATAACCACCTTTTTCAGCAGACCTGCCTCATCCATTACATCCACTACATCGATCACATCTTTATATGCTTCACTCATCTCTTCGCTTAACGTCGATTTTGCTGCTGCATATACATAGATATTTTTTCGCTTCATATCCTGCATAACTTGTTGAGAAGATCTGGTTTTAACCGCTTTTTTGCGACTCAATATCCTGCCGGCGCCATGACATGAACTGCCAAAAGTTTCCGACATTGCTCTTTTTGTGCCTAAACAAAGAAAGCTATATCTGCCCATATCACCGGGAATAATTACCGGTTGGCCGATACCTCGGTAATCTTTGGATATCTGCGGGTGATGAGGAGCAAAGGCGCGAGTAGCACCTTTCCTATGGACACAAACGTTAACCTGTTTACCTTGATAGTTGTGCGATTCAAATTTGGCAATATTATGGCATAAATCGTAGACAAGAGAAAATCCTAAATCTGCTCGCGACCACCCAAAACCTTTAATTATAGCCTCTTCAGCAAATGACATCATCACCTGTCTGTTTACCCAGGCAAAGTTGGCAGCACAGTTCATAGCACCGAAATAGTCCTGACCAAGGTGGCTCTGAATAGGGATCGAAACTAATTGAGGGTCTTTTACTTTGAGCGGGCTATGTTGTTTGATCTTTTTTAAGTAATCATCACAAACCTGATGCCCTAATCCCCTGGAACCACTGTGAATCATTATAGTGATCTGATTTTTTTCTAAGCCTATAACTTGCGCAGCAGCAGTATCAAATATATGTTTAACTAAACCGACTTCTATGAAATGATTTCCCGAACCGAGAGTCCCTACCTGCTTTATTCCTCTCTGTTTGGCTTTGTAGCTGACCGAAGAAGGGTCACATTCGGTTATATTTCCATTCTCTTCAGTATGATCAAGATCTTGATGCTTTCCGTGTCCATTTTCGACAGCCCATTCAGCACCTTTTTGCAGGATATTAGCCAAGTCGGAATAGGTTAAGCCTAATTGTGATGTAGATGAGCCAACACCGGCGGGAATAGCATTGCTAAGCAGCTTTGTAATAGTTTTTAAGACAGCGTTATCGATAGGAATCAGGTTGGTATTGCCGGTGTTATTATTTCCAGTCTGATATGAAAGGTTTGTTTTTATAAGCCTCACTCCGCAGTTAATGTCATATCCTACACCTCCCGGAGAGATAACTCCACCATCCAAATTCATAGCTGCAACACCACCAATAGGAAAGCCATACCCGGCATGAACATCAGGCATAGCAAAAGAATGGCCTATTATCCCGGGTAGCTCAGCGACATTTTTAACTTGTTGTAGTGATCTGTCATTTCGGGTAAAATTTATAAGCCGGTCATTAGAATAAACCCTACCGCTGACCAACATATCTCCTTGCCTGGGTATTTCCCAGATATTGTCTGTGATCTTCATTAGTTCCATACTGAAATAAATCTCCTTTAATTTAACTCTTTAGCGCTAGCTCAAAGTACCGGAGTTTGCTAATTTATAGTCAAGTGAATAAATAGTTGCACTCATGAAGTTTTTAAGAGCATACCACATCTAATCAACTGATAGTAAACCCGAACAAGTTAACGGGCCATAAACCCTGTTCACAGATTAAACCCGAATAATGAAAAAAAATAAGCTTGGCTGAAAAAGGTTCAAATATCCAGCGCGCCATGTTAAAATGGCCGAAGCGGCACTTATTAACACTCGTAGTCTTCTTGTCTGTTACCCTGAGTTAGGCGACAATTAGGTTGATATGCTACATACCTTAACCCTTATAAAAATATTTGCTAGCGAGTTGTTTTTTCTTGATTGGCTTACTTTATGATTTATTGGGAAGATAAAGGTTAAATTACCTGTTAAAATCGGCAAACAACCTGCTGAATTCAGCTCACCGGACAGGTGGTTTTCTCTTACTAGATCACTGACTAATAAATTGTTTGACCAGAGCATCAGGATTGAGGGCAGGTATAGTTAATAAAAATTATGATACTAAACTCTCATTTACGACAGGCTAAAGCCTATGCTCATACCCTTCTTAACATGTGAACAGAGTTTAGAACTCGGCGGAGGCGAATCTTTTTTTTTATTTCACTGTGTTGGTACCTTATCAATCATTTTCATGTGTTTTATGGCAGAATATTCGCCCCTACATTCCGGCTCGTCCGGGTTAGGTTGTTGTTAGCAAATGCTTCAGCTTTTCATCCATAAGAAGACAAAATTCTCCAATTCAACTGTTTACCAATGTTTAGCAGCATTCAACTCGTTTTGCCATTTTAATTTATTCAGCATTAACCCTTATCTTAATGAGGAAATGATAGAAATACTGGCTTCTGATGGTTCTTTTCCCGAAGATTGCAAGGACAAAAAAGTATGAGTGCCTGTTGATTGTACTTAGATGTTTTTCTGTTAGTGTCTTATCGACCATTTTCGTGCTTATTTTGGCAGAATTATGTAACAAGCTCATCCCTGAGCTTGACTTCTGTGTCTCAAGAGCATCCTTGCTCTTGTATATTTGTAACATTTTGGTTCCGGTTCGTCCGGGTTAGGCAGTTATGTACTTTAGATCACCTTGAACAGACACTATATTGGTACGATTGCTGATGGATATTTCAATCCCGTTTTAGTAAATATGAAGAAAAATCAGGAGCTTGTATATCTTGTCTAGTAAGCTATAAGGCCTTATCCAGAGAGGGATAGACAGAAATTATAGGGCTATTTTTCCGTACCATGGAGCGATTTTATTTGACAAAGCTCTTGACAATTTAACAACTCATTATAGTGTTTTCGTCAAGCTATTGATATGGTCGTAGATGATGTTGCGGGTTTAGTAGTTTAATATAACTAATTTAGGTATGCTTGTTGCACTTTAATGCAACATCGCCAGTAGTACGGCAATAAGCGAAAGTTAAAATAGAAGGAGTTCAAATAACGATATTTGTTAGAGCTAAATAGTCATCATTTACTGATGACGTCAACTAATAATCAGAAAGGAGAAAATTATGTTTAATTTTAGCAAAACGAGGTATGCGTCGTTAGCACGTTATTTTTTATTAATCGTAATGACGACATTTTCGATGTTAGCGTTTGCCCAGTTTCCAGGTGAAGGTGCCGGGACGCAAGCTGATCCTTATAGAGTGGCTACTCCGGAGCATCTTGCAACGCTACAGAATTTCACCGGAGCTGACCATGCTAATGTATTTTTCGTTCAAACAGCTGATATTCAGCTACAAGGTAATTGGGAACCTATAGGCCCCTCAGCGGCCGATAGTTTCCGAGGAACTTATGACGGTGATGGTTTCGTAATAGCCGATTTAGCTATTGCCAGCGCGTTCCGAAGAGGTCTTTT
>PWNZ01000199.1 GCA_003564135.1 Candidatus Cloacimonadota bacterium | reverse complement strand
GCTGCAAACAGCCACTCACAACCGTTGAACGCATACACAATGCCGTTGATGGAGGGTTTGCAGAATTCGATTTTCCGCCCGAAGAGCCCTGGCCTTTTGCAATACGGCCGTTAACCAAACAAGGAGAAGGAAAAGTTGCTAATAACGCACCGACCTGTATTTAAATATTGAACTCCTAAATAGAGGCTTGGTAAATAGACATCATGCAGCCAAGCCTCTTTTGGTGTTTCTTCACAAAAACCATTTATTTTTTTGAAAAAAAAGGTTTACAAAATCAAGCTGATTACCTATAATATTGCACGGCATTAATTTGTAAAGAAAATGATGCCGGTCTGAATTATTTGGTCCTGTATAATTCAGTGTAAAGGCCTTCTGATAAATGCAGTATGCCCGGCCGAAATAAATGGTACCGTAACCTGAAAGCTTCAATAAACACTGGTTACGATTGTAAATCCGCAGCGTTTTTAAAAAGAAGGAGAGCGGATGTAACTGTCGGTTAATAAAAAACGGCAGCTTTTACTTTTCAATTTTATAGAAGAAAAAGGTTTGAGAAAACGAATTTTTCTGAATGGTGTCGCTGGTGCTGATTATACACCTTTCTATGGCTTATGATGCCGAAAGCCGCTTTTAGCTCATACTGTATGATAAGGCAGAACGACACAAGCCACATACGATTCTTTAAGCTTTCACTTTGTCAACTGTGGTGTTTGGGTTCGGGGAATTCACCAATAAACCACTTCAACTATGAAAACAAAAGCAAAAATTTCTGTTGCAGCGTCATTTTTTCTTGTCCTGCCATTTTTAGTGTTGGCACAGGAGGCATCAACAGAACGTGATGCTTCAAGCCCGGCTGTTGATCTCCCGTTTGAAAAGCTGAATCTTTTTCTGGATCAGTTTTTTGAAAACCGGATGAAAGAGAACAGTGTACCCGGCGCTGTAATTGCGGTCGTGCAGGGCGATAGCATTCTGTTCAGTCGCGGTTATGGCTATGCGGATATGGAAAAAATGATTCCGGCAGATCCTGTTCATAGCTTGTTCCGGATCGGTTCTGTGACCAAACCCGTGGTAGCGGCTGCGGCGATGAAGCTGATTGAGGAAGGCCTGCTCGATCCGAATGAAGACGTCAATCACTATTTGGCGGATTTCAAAGTAGATTCTCCGCCCGAAAATCCGGTGACACTCGTTCACCTGCTCACCCATTCCGCCGGTTTTGATGTGAGGGTGATTGGATCACGTGCGCCATCGCATGATTTGGTATCGCCACCATCCGAATACCTTGCCACCCACATGCCCCGGAGGGTTCGAATGCCCGGAGAGGTGATGAGTTACAGCAATCACTCATTCACGCTGCTTGGCTACATTGTGGAGGCTGTGAGCGGAATGCCTCTTGAGAAGTATCTGGAGGAGCAATTTTTTATTCCGCTTGGCATGAATAGCACGCTTATGGCGCCTGACCCTGACAAACATGAGCAGATTGCCCGGGCTTACCAATGGAATGACGGAAGCTGGCTGGAACAGGACTGGATACACTATCAGATTGCAGCCGGAGGCGGGATTGTGGCCACTGCCGAAGATATGGCCCGGTTTGCCAAACTTCACCTGGCACCGGAATCCACTGCCTCAAAATGTATTATGAGTGTTGAAAGTGTTCGCAGGATGCACCAGCGATGGTTCAGCCATCACCCGGAGATGCCCGGAATGGCCTGGTCACTGTTTGAATGGAATCCTAAAAGCTGGCAAACACTTGAGCACGGTGGATCTACGGGCGGGTTCATCAGTCAATTGATGCTGCTGCCGGAAGAGGGTGTCGGGGTGTTCGTTTCTCAGAACGGCGGGAAAGAACTAACATCAGAACTGATGCTCCGGTTCCTGGAAGAATTTATCCCTGAAAGTAATCATGAAAACCCAGAGCAACTTTCACCCGAAACGAGAACAGAATCTTCAGGACTTTCAGGTACGTATCGATTCAACCGTACCACAACAACTATGTTTACCCACGCTTTCAAGCTGGTTCAGCCGGGCGAAGAGGTTGAAGTGATCACTGAAACACCAGGTGAAATTACAATTAAGAGAAATAATCAACCACACTGGTTTTTTCATGCAAAAGCAGGACACTACATCGAAATTGAACCGATGCTCTTTTACAACCCTGAATCCGGGGAAAAACTGGCTTTTATCCCCAACCAAAAAGGGGAAATAAAGTATTTGGGTGTTCCTGCGGGAAGCTACACCCGGACCGGATTACTTGACAGCCAAGGCCTGAATTTCGCCTGGAGAGCCTTTTCGTGGCCGGTGTTGTTTTCCGCAGTTATGATGTGGCCTACTGGTGTTATCCTGCAGAGGCGTCGTAATGAAGTGCCGGAATTGACAATCCGCCTAACACGATTGCTGATGGGACTGGTATCAATGATCATTCTGGTATTTATTGTTGCCTTTAATGTTGAGGCGAGGTTCCATTCAGCCGGCTGGTCTGTGGGTGATCTTGGCCGGATACCGATGATATTATGGATGCCGATCCTGGCTGCCGTGATTTCGGTTCCGGCACTGGCAGGGCTGATGATAGCATGGCGGAAAGGTGCCGGTTCCGTTTCCGTGCGGATTTACTATTCAATGGTCGGGATAGCCATCATCGGCACATTTGCATTTTTCACTTACTGGCGGTTGATGGGATTTAACTATTGATTCTGCTTTTTAAAAGTAAACAGGGGTAAAAATTAATAATAAACCTGTTTCAATGATACACAATCGAATTTTTATACCTTTCTTGATCATATTGGCTTTGTTTGCCATGAGTGCCGTCATAACCGGTATAAAATCAAATAACGAAAGAGATCAATACCGCTCTTCATCCGACCTAGCCGAATGCTCGGTAACTATTTCAGCAGAGAGTGGCAGCGCCTCTTTAACCGGCCTCGAACCAGCCGGTTTCGAAGATTTGCGAAACCCCATCGGTGTGATGGATAACGACACACTCCGCATAATTCTCGAAGCCCGTGCACGAAGAATTCACAAAGGTTATTTACCAGTTATTTATTAGAAATATATGTCTATATGGATTTACTTCGTGCAACTTCGTGTCATCGGGTCTTTCAGCCGGAAGGCGATCCCTATGGGACGCGGTAAAAAACAATTAACAAATGATATAACAGATATGATCACAAAAACCACCGTTCAGACAGTAATCGTGTTGGCCGTCATTATGGCTTTAAAAACCGTCATATGTAACCCGGTTTACGGGCAGGCCGGCAGCAAATCAACAGTTGCAGATGAAAGCGAAAAAATCTACCTCCAAACCATCCACGAAGACTTCACCGCCCACAAGGAAAACGTTTCCCTGATCTATGAGATCGGAATGAATATCGTGGCATGAATCGATTCCCTGTTTGCAGAACAACGGGCGGAT
>PWNZ01000169.1 GCA_003564135.1 Candidatus Cloacimonadota bacterium | reverse complement strand
GAAGAGCTTTGACTCTCGCCTTACGGCTGCTGCCATCTTCTTCGCTTCTAACTGAACGAACAATTGGTTAGGTTGGATTCTCACCAACTTCCCTGAACGACGCTTCGTGGCGCACCGAATTCAACGAACAGAAATCACGAATTAACACCCCGGTGAAGCAAAAAAAAGGCTTCACCGGGCAGGCTAATTAAACACTAATTACACGAATTTTAATCCCAAATTACGCAGTAGATTTCCGGAACGCTGAATTGGCTGTCTTCCGTTACACTTATAGAAAACAATACCGTAGTGTAGTCGCTGTAACTGCATTATCTAGGTTAAAAAGAGGTTTAGAAGGTTTAGCGCAGCGCAGAGAAGGCGCGGTGTCCTGTCCCTACAGATGAAGAATTAAGAATGAAAATATAAAGCTTAACGGGAAAGAACAGCTTTGGTCTATAGCTACTTCACCAAACTCAAATAATGCAGTTAAAATATATGGAAAGCTGACTTTTTTTAGCTCGTGTAATCTCTTTTTTCTATTAGACCTGGTCAGTTGGTTGATACACAGGCAACCGAATTCCAGAGCTTGATTTGTATGTCTCAACCCTACATCTATTCGAAGTCAACTCACTTTACAATCTAATTAATAATATATCAAACAGCTGTAGGGAACACTTTGGTTCCGGCTTGTTCGGGTCAGGTTGGGAATATGACTTTTCAATATGGCTTTTGTGTTCTTGAATAATAATTAAACTGAAAAAGAAAAAAAGGGCGAGTTTGTAACCTTAGCCCTTATCCTATTGATAGTCAATGATTTACACGGTTACATAGCTTGTAACTTTTTGTAACCTTGGTAACCTGTTCCGGGCAGCCCGGAATCCAATGTTCATCAGCAAATGAGCGCAAATTGCGAACCTTAACGAAGTGAAGTTCGGCGAGCGAAGCTCAACCAATCAGACGAATAATTTCATAATGAAGCAGCATAAAAAATACGTCCCCATCCACGAACTTAATCAGGGAGAGAATGTGCATTTTCAATAGGGAATGTGGATTAATCGTGCTCAGAGCATTCCCCCTTAAAATACAAAAAAGAGATTGGACTGCGTTCCTCGCTTGGGTTCACGGAGTGAACCTGCTCTGATTCTTTCCGGATCTGGACCCGGTAAAGTGAAAAAACGACTTCACAGTTTAGAAGGATCTGAACACATTGATCTTGTTCAAAGCATTTTATCTCGTGAACAGACACTGACAGTGACAGTGACAACCAGAGTGCAACTTAGCCTGTTAAACTAGTTTTTTTTCCAGGCGAAAATATCGAATAATCCTAATAAGGTCACAACAAGAATGTAAAATGGCTGTATAGCTGACCAAATAACGATAAACTTTAATCTTCTCCGATCATTTTCAAATGTCGAAAAGTGAGATGAAAGGAAAATGTATTCGCCGATCAGCTTACCGGCAAACAACCCCACCAACCATGGTATGTTAATAACTATCGCTATCAGCAGCGAGATATTCAATAAAAATATAGCTACCAAGTAGATAAAGAACTCTGGATTTAGTAATAACTGCCACTTAGAGTTAGAAGCCCATCTGGCTCGCTGGTTTATCAAGCTAGCCCACCCTTTTACAGGCTTAGTATAGACGAAGCTGTGGGGTATCAGGCAAAAACGACTTTTAAAGCCTGCTTTTCTAAAAAGTTGTAGCAGATTTACATCGTCTCCGGAAGTAAGCGCTTTTATCTTTTCGAAACCACCCACTTTTAGAAATGCACTTTTCCGGTATGAGAGATTTTGATTGGAGCAGGAAAAGACTTTACCACTATTTATGGCACCTGCTGCTGCTATAAACATAGCTAAGAAGTCAAAGAACTCGAATTTTCGTGATAAAGGCGCTTTCTCCCATTTAGGTATCTTGGTGCGCGAAAAGCCGACAACAATATCTACGTCTTCGAGGTACATACTTACCATTGACTCAACCCAGTATTTATTAACGATACAGTCGGCATCGGTCAGGATGACAATTTCAGCTTGCGCATTATTAATTCCTTGCGTCAGGGCATATTTTTTAGGGGCATAATTTTTGGGGGTTTTTTCTATATTTATTTGTCTCAGTTTGTTCCATTTACTTTGGAACTGCTTAACTATATCAGCCGTTCTGTCAGTAGAGCGGTCATTGACTATAATAACCTCTAAGAGTTCTTGAGGGTAAGATTGATTCATCAAGCCTGTCAATAAGGCAGCAATATTATCTTCTTCGTTTCTGGCGGCTACTACTACAGATACTGTTTTCTTGTCGAATGATTGTGCATTTTCACCTTTTTTCAACGCATAACCGAATATAACCATATAGACCAGATATACAAAAAGCGCAATAGCTCCAATATACATTATTATCACTTTACTTTCCTTAAGCTAATTGATCCGCCACTATTGAGGTCTGATGACATTCTGTCTGTCCAGGTTGAATGCCCTAAGAGTGTCAATCTCAGAAGGTTTTTTCCCCCCTAAGTCGATAAATAGTGTATCATAGAAGTTCTCTCTGTACATTGTTGGATAAAAGTTAAAATAAAGACTATCCGACAGAGGAGTGGGCTCCGATCCGGCAATAAATATTTCTTCTCTAGTTTCTTCTACCATACTTTTGGGCAATAGTCCGGTTGATGTCGAAACAACCATATTAACTAAGCCATTGGGTTTACGCAGTTCTAGATCGGCAGCGTCAACTACCGGATTACCACTACGGTCGACAGGTGATTCTTTTTCTATGACTTTTCTCATGATGAACGGCCATGGCGGCAATGCTACCGCAGCTCCTGACTGGTTACTTCCCAAAGGAGTATTATTGTCAAAGCCCCCCCATACTCCTAATACTAACCTGCTGTTGAAGCCAATGAACCAGGCATCTCGATATTCATCAGTGGTACCGGTCTTTCCAGCTGCAAACCATCTGTACCCTCTATATCTAATACCCCTGGCAGTTCCGTGATCTACAACTGTCGATAGCAGGTTAGCCATTACATAAGCTGTTCTCTCATCGATTACTCTAACTCTTTCTATTTCAGCACTTTCGAGTAAAGAACCTTGGCTGTCTTCGATTCTTCTAATAAAGATAGGTGAGACCCTCTCACCAGCATTGGCAAATGTTGTATAGGCTGTAATTAATTCAATCGGTAGTACTTCAAACGAACCAATAGCTGAAGAGTAATAGCTTCTAATAGGTGTTGTCAGCCCAAATCTATCAGCGTATTCCACAATTGTTGCCGGGCCTATATCTATACCTGTTTTGACTGCGACAGTGTTGATTGAATGATTTAGAGCTTCTCTAAGAGTTATGTATCCTCTGAAATCTCTCGAGTAGTTTCTCGGTGCCCAAAACAGGGTATCACTTTCGACAAACACTACCGGTTCGTCTTTAATGACAGTTGCAGGTGTATACCCATTTTGAAGAGCGGCTGTATATAAAAGCGGCTTAAACGCAGATCCCGGTTGCCTTCTTGCCTGAGTAATCCGGTTAAATTTACTGTGATTGAAATTTCTGCCGCCAATCATAATTTTAACGTAACCGGTTTGTGGATCTATTGCGAAGGCTCCTCCCTGAAGGTATGGAGTTTCTATATCGGTTTTATAGGGATCAAAATCCTCGTATTTAAACTCGTATTGCTCTTCCTGACGAAGTTCGACTTGCGATAGCTCATAATTAAGCACTGAATCAGCATAAACTTGCATTTCAAAATCTAACGTTGTGTAGATTTTCAGCCCTTCGGTAAACAGTCTTGTTGTACCATATTTCCTTTCAAGTATCCGCCGTATATGTTCGACAAAATAATCAGCCGCTCCTCTGTCGGCAGAAGGTTCGGTTAAAGCAATTGATTCGTTGATAGCTTTGAGGAACTCCTGAGTTGTTATTACTTCCCTATCTTGCATCACATTCAGGACAATATTTCTTCTTCTTAAGGCTCTATCGGGGAATCTGATGGGTGAGTACGCATTGGGCAGCTGTATCAACCCGATAAGTAAAGCGGCTTCAGGGATAGTCAAATCTTTCGCTTCTTTGTCAAAATAACGATGAGCAGCGGCCTCTATACCATAAACTCCAGCCCCTAAATAGACTTTATCGAGATACATCTCGAGGATCTCATCTTTGGCGTAGTTTTGCTCAATCTGAATAGCTAACATAAACTCCTTTATCTTTCGGGGTATCTGTTTATCAAGCGTCAGGAACATGTTCCGAGCCAATTGCTGAGTAATCGTACTACCGCCTTGTGCAAATCTACCACGACTAATATCCACTAAAACCGCTCTAACCATAGCTTTTAGGTCTATACCCCAGTGCTCGAAAAAGTTTCTGTCTTCGACAGCAAGCAAACCTTCTATCAAGTAATCGGGAAGGTCCTGCAGTTCTGTTCTGCGTCTATGTTCTACGGCAAAGACGTGGATCAATTTGTCATTAATGTCATAAACTTCCGAGCCGGTTTTCATGTCGTAGCTTTGCAGTTCCGACAGAGGTGGAAGCTGATCGCTGTAGTAGAAGAACACACCGAAAAAAATCCCGGCACAAAAAGCTACTACAGCAAGGGCAATGTATATATATTTTGATAAGTATTTGCTCATATTTTTCCCTGGATTTCTTTTATTGATAAGCGTTTTCCAGATAACTCATGAGGCAGATAAGTCAAGCAAAGAATTGAACTTAACAACCCTTTGACCGTCGATCTACCAAAAAGAAAACGATCTTCTAACGAAGACCTCATGAGAGTTATCTTCTTCCTTAGGCTTAAGATAAAACCTGTATGCCAACCTTAGCCGGTAGGGCAGGTTATAATGCAGCGTGAAATTTTGATATAAGAGTATATCCTCTGACGCAATTACATCGACAGGTTTTTGAAGCTGAAACTCATAGTCGAGATACATATTTCTCGCTAAAAACTTGCCCATATTGACAGACAGGTTATTCAGCAAGATATTTTTACCAAAATAGACTAATTCACTCCCCTCCTCGATCTCGTATTCTCTTTCCGAATAGCCGTATGTCCTAACAATATTCTCCATAAACCCAGTTTTGATGGAAAAATAGTCGAGATTCAAAAAATGTCTCGCTCTGTTTTCTATGGGCGATATGAAAGGATCGACGAACGCTCCCGATATTCCCATACCGGTAAACTGTAAGAATTCGTCCTGGAGCAAGGCATTCTGTTGTGAACGAGGTATATCTTCTAATCTTCTATTATATCTTACCTTAGATAGGACATGGAGAATCGTTCTATCTTCGGGATTATCGGACTCAATACTGAAATTAAGGTTATTTAGAAAGTTGCCTTTGCCTACATCAGCATCGTTATATACCCTCAATGATATAATGCTGCCGTCTGCCGCATATTTGTAAAAAAAACCTCTTAAACGGTAATCATCTAGAGCATAGTTGATAACTAAGTTTGCATAGTCTGCGTTGAAAGTAGTACCGAAGAAATCTAAGTTACCGGAGTCAGACTCTAAAAAAGCTTCCGCAGGAATCCATTCTCCGTCCTCATATCGAAGCTGAAAATAACCATCCGGGTTAATTAATAAATTAAGCGGGTAGGTTATATATCTGACTTGTTGATCAGCAATTAGCATCAAATCGAGAGTAAAGGGCAGAGTGCTTCTTCTTATTGATCTGCGAGTTCTTCTTTCAGCGGCGATATTTATCACCTTAAAAAGGTTTTCTGTTTGAGGCGGATAGGTTATTGCAGCATTAGATATGTAAAGATTACCGATGATATTAATATCATCAAAAGGGCCAACTACTTGGCCTTCATCGGAGTTTCTTCCTTTTATAGTCACCAAGCCTGTAGTCCCTTGCGGCAAAATATTGGGAAGATGCACAGATAGGCCTGTGTTATCGGTAGTAAGATAATATCTTCCTAAGTTAAGCATACCAAACATAAAGTCTTTACCATCATCAAAAATCTCATTTCTTATGTAAAATCTGCCCTCACCCATATTCCCGCGAAAATTAGTCATCTCCAGAGCATTATCCCTGATACTAAAGGACATGTCAATATTTTCCAACGACTTTATCTGATTTATAATTTTAAGATCACCATTAGACAATCTGAGCCGACCATTAGTAAAAGACAGCTCTTCATCAATTATAGAAATTGTGAACTCAGCTTGGGTATTTGAACTACCTGCTTCAAAAAGACGTAAGCTACTGCTTAGTTGCCGTAAAACGTCGCCATCATAAGATATTGAGACCTCATCCCCATCAGTATAGGATTGGTTCTGGAAAATATTATACCCTAAATTACCGGTGGCTGTTAAACTGAACAGACCTTCAGTTCTGCCCACAAATTTTTTAATCGTAAATAAAGAGTCACTCTGGACAGCTTGTAAATCGAGATATTCAACGTCGATATACGTACCGTATCGGATATTTTTGCCCGATAACTCTATTTCTGCAAGAATGTCACTTTCTTCTATTTCCATATTTAAAACAGCATCAACCTGGCCGGTAAAGGGGAGGTTAGCATCGATATCAGCTAATGAGAATCCGTTTACTTCAGCAAACAACCTGGTTTTAAATGCTCTATCAATAAGTGTTTCACCGGCTAAATAGATGAAAGGGAGATCGCTTTGAGCTGATAAAATGCTATCAAAAACAATCCTAGGTTGCTCATCGTCGCGAGAATAAAAGTCCAACCGGTAACTAAAATCTCCATAACCGTCATAGCTTAATTTTTCAGCTTTCACTTCCCCTTTCAACAGTCCATCGTAAACTGCGCTTACCTCAGCTATACCTGAAAACCTATTTGCTGAATGATATGATGTTATATATCGTAGATATTTGCTAATATCTATCTGTTCGGCTTCAATAGAGGCGATAGTTTTAGCAGCATCCTGCTCATCTTTGTCTCTAAAAAATGACCAATCCCATTCGAACTGAACGTCTATCTCGTTGTTAAAAGTAAACCGGTCTGCTACAATCTTCTCTTTACTTATAGAAGCTGATAGGTCTAAAATAAAAGGCTCAAAATTGTATGAAGTATCAGTAGTTTGCAGGTTGATAATCCCACTTTCGGCTTTTCGGTCGTACTGAAGATCTCCTGCTAATATTCCTTCAAGATTTCCGGCATGAAGGTTAGTCATCTCAATCAAAGTCGAAAAGGTTATTATTTCATCGGCATACGAGAGGTTTAAATCGCCGGTTAGTAAAGGATAAATAGTAACAATCGGGATTCGATGTTTTAATACATCGTTCAATCTAAACCTTTGCAAATCTAGATGGAGCTCATATTTTTCGTCGCTCATATCTCCGCTTAAAAGAGCATCTACACCTTGAGATTCGAAGCGAGCGGTTATTTCTGAATTATCAACCTTTGAAACCAGCCCAACATCTTCTATAGAGAAAGCATCACTTTCCAATTTAAGTCTCTCTAAAATCAGTTCCGAAGAAAACTGCTCCAAATAAGAAAGTTCAAGATAAAGATCAGTAGTTAGATTTATTCCGTTTCTAACCAGATCTAAGTTATTATGCTCAATTAAGAATTGAAAACCTTCCTGCGGAGTAACTAAACCTTCACCAGTTAGCTCATTACCCTGCCAATTCAATCTGTGCAAAGATACCGGTATTTTATCATCGAAATAACGGGCTGTAACTTCCAAATCACGAAAAGTCTCTTTATATACTTCTAACTTCTGGCTATTCAATTCGACATTTATGTCGGGACTAGATAAAATTCCCTGCAAGCTAATCTCTGCTTCCATAGCACCTTTAATTTGAGCCACATATCGAGAAATGTCTATGTCCGGAACATAAATAATACCACTAATAGAAGGATTTGTATTCAAATAATCTGCCAATACTACATCAACCTCGGACACATTGTTGTCAATAAGCATATCTTTAGAAGCGAGATACAAGTCATGGTTATCAGAATGAAATGATATAGTTTCCGCTTCCAACTTATGATCATTTAACAAGATAACAAGATCCCAAAGGCTCCCGTTTAGGCTGATTTCACCTTGATCATAACTACCGTTCATATTCAGCGTGAAATTGATATGATCAACTTCTGAGTATGAAGTGAACATAGGTTCATACTCGACAATGTTTAAATTAATTATTGAAAGTTCATCATCAATGAATCCGGCAGAGATGTTAATTATATCAGGATGCTGCTCATCTAGAGCCAACAACTCTGTTTTAATTGAATCAGGCTCGGTTATTTGATCATAATTATTACTGGAACTGGCTCCTACAGCTACATATATATCTGTATCCTGACTGTTATCAATGTTTACCGTAAGAGGATAGAATGTTTCCTGGAAGACAAAGCTATAATCACTATACTCTATATCTAATCTACCACCGGTCAGATTGAGTTTCAAAAAATAACCCCACAAATCAGGAAGGGTTATAGAGCTTAATAGCTCCTGGAATGACCAGTGTGCCGATGATTTTTCTTGTTGAAAATTCTCAATAGTCACTTCCAGATGGGGTTTAATTACAGATATAGACTCAAACGCTCTAAACATTCTGAAGTTGGAAAACAACACCTTAAAGAGGTTATAGTTCAAATATATTTGGTCTATAGAAAGCTTATAGTGGCTTTCTTGATGTTCTATGACGATATCTGTCACCTTTACCTGACGATCACTTATATCAAAGGCTCCTATCTCTAAATCGATATCGTAGTAAGTGTGAAAATAATCGGCGATTCTATTGACGACAAAATCTTCATAATTTGTGTAACGGAAAATCACAAATACAGCGATGTTGATTAGCAATAGAAACAACAGCAGAATAAAGAACCATCTCTTACCTTTCATTTATCGACACCCATAACAGATTCAGTTTATTGATTATTAATTCCTCACAAAGCTCAAATAACCATCTCGGAGCAGGTACTGTCTGTTCATTCTAGCAGCAATTTCTTTGTTATGAGTTACCATGATCAATGAAGAGTTTTTCTTCTTATTAAGTGAGATAATTAAATCTACGACCTCATCGCTGTGTCTCTGATCTAGGTTGCCGGTGGGTTCATCTGCCAGCACCATTAGAGGATTGTTTATTAAAGCTCTCGCTACTGCTACTCTTTGCTGCTCTCCGCCACTTAGCTGGTTTGGATAGTGGTTTGATCTGTTTCTCATCTCTATCTTCGCTATCAGTTCCTTAGCTAACTCTAAGCTTTTTTTCCAACTCCCGGTTTGAATATAGTTAGGCATTGCAATATTCTCTATAGCTGTCATATCCTCCAGCAAGTAGTGATATTGAAAAACAAATCCAATAGATTCATTTCTAAATCTAGCTGCATCGACATCACTATACCTTCTTTCTCGGTTATTATAAACTATTCGCCCTGAATCGGCTTTATCTAAGATTCCCAGTAAATGTAGCAAAGTGCTTTTACCCGAACCGGATTCGCCGGTGATTGCTAGAGATTGATTAAACTCCACCAATAGATCAATCCCTTTCAAGACTTGTAATCTATCTGAAACATCAGAATAACTTTTCTTCAGCTTTTCTACTTTTAAAAGCACAACTAAATCTCCTTGTGTTGCTGTACAAGGCCTATACTCTTGTTATGGCCTCTATAACAGTTAAACGTGAAACTCTCTTTAGAGCTGCAAAAGAAGCAAAAACAGCTATAAATAAAGATACTACTATCGTCAATAATAAGTTGGGAACACTGATATGAGTAGTAAACCTTTCTATGAAATAAACATCCCCTTGCAGCATAAAAAGTGTTTGCTGGGTCAGCAACCAACTAGTGATTATTCCGAGCAAAATCCCTATCACAATCGAAATCAATCCTAAAAGAATAGTTTCTCCCATGAAGTACGCTTTTATCATCAGACTGTCAGCGCCAATCGCCCTCAAAATGCCAACCTCTTTTTTTCTTTCCATCACGGTTTTAGCGGTATTGCTGGCGATACCGAATGAAGCTATCAATATAATAAAGGAAAGAATAATGAAAATCACCCACCTCTGTACAACCAGCATAGCAAATAGGTTACCGTTATAATCAATCCAGGAATCAAATTGATAGTAATGCCTTAATTTGTTGTTCCATTCACGAGATATTACGTGAGCTTTCTCTATGTACTGATCGTGCAACGCTACCTCAAACAAATTATAACGGTACCCTTCATCACCTAACAGATCGCTTAACAAACCGCTATTAACAAAAATTGTCTTGGAGTCCGTCTCGTAGATACCTGAACGATAAATACCGACTATCGTAACAGTTAACTCCCCTGATCTCAAACCGAATAGTGTATATCTTGTGTTGGCCGGACTATTTATTTTTATTCTGTCACCTATCCCGACTCTCATGTATTCGGCTAGTTTTTCACCAATAACTATAGATGAATGATCATGTAATTCACTTGTTCCTTTAACAACCAGATCATGATAAGCTGTCGGAAGATTGGGCTTTGACCAATCTATCGATCTTAAGACAACACCTGTCAAAATGCTATGATCAACTGAACTGCGGTCATTCTTATTGTCATATTTTGCAGCCATGGCCTGAGTTATAGTCACGGGAGAAAAAGCGCTAACTTGTTTTTGATTAGACAGAAATTCTTCTATATTTGAAATATCCTGAAGACTTAAATACCTACTAGTTGAGCTGTATCCATAAACATGTCCATTAGCTCCTAATAACCCTTCTTTTAGTGTCTCCTGATAGCCAAAAAGGAGTGAAAGCGCCGCTGTTAGAACTGCTATTGATACTATAAAACCACCATAGGAAATGATGGTATCATAACTAAGCCTTTTTTTGGTGAAAAACCTGAAAAACTTGATGAATAAAAAGGCCGTTATTTTTCTGATAGAGCTTACACGCCCAAATGACTGTCGATCATCGATTGATCTTGTTCTATTGCTCAAAATATAGGTGCCTATGATCGGTTACCGAATTATTCCATCACATTTTTATCTAATTGGCTCAGCTTGCTTTGAAATACGTGCTCACTACCTTCTTTAGCCAATCAAACCACACTCTACCGGAGTTATTAATCTGCTGTAAAGAATTTAAGGGTGACAATAGTCTTAAAGAAAACTGCCACCCTGCAATACATATTATGTCTATGCTTAGAAGAATTGATTTCTATTGTCTACTATTTCTGCTTCTTGAATCAACTGCTGAAACCATTCGTTAAGGTATTCAGACTGCTTGCGAACTTTTAGTTCCTGAATGAAATGATCTTTACGTTCTTCAAATTGCTCCAGATCGGGGATATCTCTACTTTCAACATAAGCTAAGAATCCGCCTCTTTGGCCGGTGATAATTTCAGTGAACTCACCTTCTTCCGTATCCAAAATGGCCTCATTAAGACTTCTAATTAGACCAATACGGGGCAATGCTCTTTCGGCGGTAACATTTTCAGCTTCTATTATCTCCCATTCTTGTTCTTCAGCAACTCTTAAATATTCATCAGGGCTATATGTTTCATAAAATTCATGGGCTTTATCAGCTGCCTGCTGTCGACGTCTCTCTGTTCTGATGCTAGTTCTTATTCTTGCTCTTACTTCCGACAGTTCGGAATAACGTTCAGGTAACTGTTCAGCTATTTGCATTACAAAAAATTCATCAGAAGCAGAATGCTTTACGGGAGCTACATCACCAACTGAATTATTGAAAGCAAACTGAATCATCTCTTGAAACCTACCTAAACCTTGAATAAAATGGGAATCTCTTTCAAATAAACCGGATTCTTGAACTCGATAGTCCATCTGTTCGGCTGCTTCATGAATACCAACTCTTGCAGCAAGTTCGCGAAACTCTTCTGCTCGTTGTCGGACCCTATCTTGCGTTTCTTCGGAAGGTTTGGATTCAATCAATATATGAGATGCTGTTATTTCATCTTCTCCTGAAGGTTCGTCTACTCCAATATCGGTAACTTTTATGATATGCCATCCGAACTCAGTTTGAACGGGATCGCTGATCTCATCAACTTGCAAGTTAAATGCAACCTCGTCAAATTCCGGAACCATAACACCACGAGTGAAGGGGCCTAAATTACCACCCTCATGAGCATTACTTGCATCATCAGAATGCTCTCGTGCCAGATCGGCAAAGTCTTCGCCCGTAAGAATTCTTTCATGAATTTCCATGATCTTTTCGTAAGCTCGTTCTTCATCTTCTACTGTTGCTTGAACTGTAAATCTGACATAATCATAACGACAACTTGGATCTCGCTTATATCGCTCCATATTTTGGTTAAAATGTTCTTCAACTTCTTCATTTGTAACTTCTATACCGGTAATCTTATTGGCGTCGAAAAAGATAATTTTTGCATCCGCTATATTGTTTTTTCTAATATAATCTTCCCGGGCATCAGCTTCTGTAACGACGACCTCTGACTGAACATCTTCCAAAAGCAACTCATATGGTAATTGATCGCGAACATGCATCTCTAACCACTCTAAATCAATAGGCTGTCCTTCAGGGGTTTGACCTGAAATTAGTGTGTTTAAATACCTTTGGTGGTCGAACACTCCATCAGTCTGGAATATTTCAGCATCCCTAACAAAATCGGGAGGATGATTTCTGAGCCTATCTATGACATCTGCGTCTCTGACTCTGATCCGGCGACGCCTTATTTCTCGATCAAATAAATTCCTTTGTACCAGTTGCTGCCAGGTTTGATCATTAATCATCTCAATGGTTTGATCATCGAGTTCCTCCCCTGGATTCTCCTGTGCGTAGGTTTGCATAGCATTTTGTAAATATTGTACATACTCCTGGTAAGATATAGACTGCCCGGCTATCTTTCCGACGGTAGTCCTTCTACCTTGTTCAAACAGACCTCCGATCCCCATTATCGCCATCCCAACTATAAAGACAAAGGCTGTTAGGTAGATTATTATCTTAGCTTTTTTCCTGAATATATCAAGCATCCTTATCAATCCTCCAATCGTCTATTTGGACTTTTTTTTCGTAGCTGAACAATTATGAGTAACCTCTTATTTTGTCAAATAGAAGTTTCAGTTAGAACAGAGTTGCCGGTCGAAGTCTCTATGCTTATCTATGTTAGAAATTGATTTTCTGCCACCGAGAACACCGAAAAAAGCACCGAATAATAGCCTTCACAGTGTATCCTCATCTCTTTGGTTAATATCATAATCATAAGCTCGGGCGTCATCATATTTGTTCTTGGTTCTTGGTTGACGATGTCATGAGCGGTTACTATGTTTGAAATTGCTTTACCAGTTATCAGTTCCCAGT
>PWNZ01000058.1 GCA_003564135.1 Candidatus Cloacimonadota bacterium | reverse complement strand
TTCATATTTTTCTAAAAGTTCAAATTGATATCCGGCTTCCTTGACGATGTTTTCAATATGGCCAACCGCTTCCTTAGCGAATGGTTTAACTGTTGCTACTAAAACCTTCTTTGACATAATTCCTCCTGTTTATGCTCTTGTTGAGTTTTTTTCTTATACAATATGGCAACCAAAACCTGACCTTTTTGTCAACTAATGTTTTCTGACACTAATTCAGATCATCGTGGAGACCGTTCAGGAACACGAACGGCTAACCAGGAGATAACAGTATTTGACGACTGTAACCAGTTCAATCGGCCGGACAGGACACCGGCTTGTCCATTCTTCCGACTGTACTTTTGTTCGCAAAGAGGAAGTGCCCATTTCTTCGCAGGGGCTGACTTTGTTCTTCCAAGGCAGAGGATTTTCTTATTGCTGATCATCGGGAACTGATTTAGTGACTTTGTTAATGATGAGCAAGATAGCTGCCATGAGTACAAATGAAAGCAAGTAAGCTGTAGCTGCTCCGACAAAGCCGTTCATAGAAGCCCGCTTAAAGATGTCGATACTGAAAAATACCAGAAAGCCTGCTATCCAATGGTCTCCCTTAATTTTTGTGAGAACTTGATATGCTAAGTATAGTAGCAAGGAATAAGCGATACCGGTTAGCCAGGCGGCACTAATATAAGGTTCCGAGTAGTAAGGCAGCTTTGATTGGAAGGCTAAAGAGAAGGCAAAAAGCACCATTATCAGCCACGCTAGAGCAGAGAATATTTTTCCTTTGCGGGACATCTTTTCGACTATATAGAAGATATAGGAAACTAACCCGAATTGCAGCAGAAATGTTCTGGTGCTGTTTATCAGCAGAGAGAGGGTCTGATTTGAGCTTAATACCGTATTAAACTGCGGGATATGCAAAATATTACCTATATAAACCGCTTCTCTGGTTGAAGGAATGATCAAAGCCAGCAGGGCCAGCCCTGCCGCGTATAAGAGCCATTTCTCAGCTTTCTTCAGTGGTTGAGCTGGTCTGGTTTTCTGCCAGTGCCTGTTAAAGGAGAAAAATAGAGCAAAAAAGCCGGAGATGAAGATAGCCTGCATGGCAACCCCTATTAACGACATAGTTAACTGGTTGCTGTATGGGCTTATAGTGGAAAACATTCCTATTGTGAATTGCCAATTTATCAGGATGTATAGTATAGAAAAGACGAAAATAGTCAGGAAAATCCACTTAAAGGAGGGTATGTCCAACTCCTTGCGGGCTGTTTTAATCACGCCAATGATAATTCCGCTAAGTAACAGTAAAGCTAAAATGATAAATGCTATAGTATCAAAAGTATCAGCTTGCAAAAGCTGAGAGCTTATTTCTCGCTCACTCTCTTCGGGGATAAAGACAGATCTGCTGACACTGCTGATGTTGTCGCCGGTAATGCTGACCCAGATTCTCGGTTCTCCAATCTCTAATGCTAGATTAAGTGTATCGGTATACGTAAAAGTCCAGTCCATTCGATGGGGACGTTCTCTGGGGGTAACTGATACTTCCCTGATACCCATCTGATCATAATCGGGCAAAGCTCTTAACGCTTTCATTGTCAATTCACGTGCTTCATCTTCTGATAATTGAGGCCCTTCGAGATCTTCTGCTATCCGGTGATAAATGTTGAAAACTTCTCCGTCCGAGGTCAAGTAAACGTTAAATTGCTCAGTCCTTTCAACTAGATCACCGGCGAATCTCTTGTAATTAACTCGCCAAGCATCCTCGAAAAGATATTTGTCTTTCAAATCGGAATAGGCGTCTTTACCGTTTTTGTTGATCACAAAATGCCTAACTCTTTTCGGGATCTGAAAAATATTTGGATACGGGCTAAATTCATCAGGTATATCTGATCCCAGCCATTCTGTTAGCGCTTGATCAGCGAGTTCAACCGCCTCTTGGGCGCGAATCTCGAGTCTGGGCTGGGGTATGTCTCCGGGTCTGTCATAGTTGGTCAATATGAACCAACCTGCCAGGTAAATGATAATGGCCAAGGGTGCAGCTTTCATTACGGTCAGATATCTTTTGTTTTTATCTGGCTTATCGGTTTCAGTCCTATTCCCAGTATCTGCAGATTGATCTTTAATATCCATTTCAGTTTCATCCTGACCGGTAGCTTGAACAACATTGGATAATTCTTCCTGAAAAGAGGCATTAAGTTTATTCTTCGGTACTTCTCGCCAATTAACGAATAAGAAGCGGTAGATAGAATTAATAAATGATGATTTCCGGTCAGAACGCCAATCACCGGCTTGCCAACGACGGAAAAGAACAAAAAACAGGGGAAGAAAAAACAGCAACACAAAGAGTACACGATCAAACCATAATCCCGGTGCCTGCATCGTAAAGAAACTCAAGCCACCCAACGAAGCATTAAAAGCGAAGTGAACCAATATCGCCATGACTAAGTTCAGACGCAAATAGAGAAAGGCGAACATCAAAGAGGGGATAATTAGTTCAACAAGTCTGAAATAATAAGGCTGTTGTGGATAACTGGCGTGGGATGCAGAAAAAATAAATATTTGGACAATTATACCGATAGTCAGGAATAAGGTGCGTTTGTTAAGTTTGGTGCCTACTATTGCTAAAGTGGCCAAAGGCACCGCCCTAAACAGGGCCTCCTCCATTATACCCGCATAAATTCCAATGTTGATAGCACTCACAGAGGGGAGCAAAGCACCTAAAACATTCGGGTTCTCATAGATCCCCGAAGGTATCCACCAGCCCAGCCTAGTGGTTGCAAACAGATAAAATGCGGCGATAAAAGCCAAATTCATGGGCACTAAAAGATAAGCACCTATTACATAACCGAGTACCGTTTTGCTAGAGGCAACGTCTTTGTCCATTAACTTCCAAAATTGAATCTGCTGCGGGAAAGCCTGTCTGGTTAAGGCCTCAGCTATAGCAAGAATCAGGAATATGATAACCGATGTAAATATCGTGCCCATCAACAGATACAATATCTGCTGCAAGAAATAGTTGTTGGCTGAGGTAGAAGTGTCATAGGATAACCAATAGAAAGAAAAATAGCTTAATCCGGAGATCAAACTGAATATTCCTACCACCAAAGCCCACTTTAAAGACGGCTTAAATAGCAGCATTCTTTGCTTGAGGTAGTTTACAAGCCATATAATCATAACGGTGCCGTATATTAACACCATTAAACCCATAGCTACAATGGTTAAAGTCATGTTAAAGGAGTACATTTCCTGGAATTCATTGCTAAAGCTTTCCGGAACACGAGTGGTATGACGCAAAGAAGTAAGTCTGTCGCCGCTAATTGTAATAATCAATCGATAATTCGCCTCTCCAATGTCAACGGCGATCTCGTCATCATTCATCTCGAAGGTGAATGTATGGTCGATTCTGCCGTTTGGTTGTTCGTTTTGAGCCGATTCGATTAAGGTGTATCTTGCCGGATCAATATACCATTGTTCCTTAGCAGAGGTTTTAGCTATGGCGATAGCTGCGTCCCGGTTTAATGCAGGCCCCTCTTCATTTTCGGGCACTTTCTCATGAAAGCCGTATAATTCCCCTTCAGGCGTAAAATAAGACCGGAATTCTCGTGTCTCACCCTCTTTAAAATGCCTTATATACCAATAATAAGGTTTATACTCACCACTTTCCAAGATTTTCGTTAAAACTTTTTTACCACCTGCTTTTAATTCGATGTAGTTTTGAAAATGACTGTCGCTGGTAAAACTTGTCGTCTGACGATAATCATCAAGCTCTATCCCTAAATGAGTATGCAGACTGTCGGCAGCTCTTAATGAACCGCCCCGGCTCATGGTTATATCTACTTGTAGCATGGACATTGCTGTGGGCAGATAACGAACTGTGAACAATAATGCTAAGATACTCAACAAACAGAAAACTATCCAGAACAATGGCTTTCGGAACATTTTGTAACTCCTTTGAAAAATATTTTAAATCAACGTTAAGAAGATAAAGCTGATAAAAGTGTCAATTAAAATATTTATCCCAGGTTCAAACTGACACTTAAATATGCCGCGATAAATCAGGCGTCTAGACAGAATTTACTTGTCCGGACTGAGTTGAGGGTGGAGGGCGGAGAGGATGTAGAATTTAGAATGTAGAATCAAAGAGTTGATTAGTAGAATAGTAGAATAGTAGATTAGGAAAAGATGGGGATCATGAATAATGAACAATGAACAATGAACAGTTAACAAATAGTTGAGGAAGTTCGGTGAGCTTTACTTCGTTTGCAGAACTCCACTACGTTCCGTTTCGCTTCGGTTCAGGGGTAAACTTGCTCTGATTTATTTTCCAGATCTGTAAGCTCTGAAAGTTTTCATTGCCGCCCAGTACCCTTATCCCTGTTTGTGGTGAATTTTTGCACAACCTTTGAAGATGACCTGCCGGCCATTTGAATTCAGCGATCCGGGAAGTCAACATTGCATTGTTTAAATAAAAGAGATGCCGAATGGCCAGTCATTTCGAAAGGGTAGTTAAGTATGAGAGCTCAATAACCCTTTTCGGATCAGGGATAGTTGGGTTGTTTGTTTTCTAAAATCCTGTTTTCTGACCCTGTCTCAGAAAACTTACTGCAAACGGTATTCTTGACAAAAAACAGAGCTCTGAAAACTAATACTAAAAAATAAAAAGGAGAATGGTATGCCCTATATATCAAACACTGATAAAGAAAGGCAAAAGATGCTTGCCGATATTGGCGTTAAGTCATTCGAGGACCTTGTCAGTAATATACCGGAGACTTTCAGGCTGAACTCTCCGCTTAACTTAGAAAAACCATATTCCGAGTTTGAAATCAGTAAAAAGATAGCGTCATTAGCAAGTAAAAACCTTTCTACTTGCGGGTGCAGCTCATTCTTAGGTGGTGGCGTTTATGATCATTATGTTCCGGCAGCTGTCGATCATATTGTCTTGCGTCCTGAGTTTCATACAGCCTATACTCCTTATCAGGCCGAGGTCAGCCAAGGTACTTTACAGCATATTTATGAGTTTCAAACTCTGATCTGCGATCTGACCGGTATGGAAATTGCCAATGCCAGTATGTATGATGGAGCAACGGCTGCTGCGGAAGCTATTCTAATGGCCGTACGTAAGAATAGAAAAAAGAAGGTCATAATCTCCGGGACGATTAATCCACTCTATTTAGAAGTTATCCGTTCATTTGTCTGCGGTATCGGCATTGAGATTCAGATAGTTCCTGCTAAAGATGGTCAAACAGATACTCAAAAGTTAAAAGAACTAATTGATGACAACACAGGCTCTGTTCTGATCCAAACACCAAACTTTACAGGGAATATCGAAGAAATGTTCGAAATTGAAGAGATTGTCCATAAAATAAAAAACTGTTTACTGATAGCTGCTGTTGATCCGATTTCTTTGGCTCTTCTGTCGGCACCTTCAGAGTACAAAGCAGACATAGTCATCGGAGAAGGCCAAGCTTTAGGGAATGGTCAGAACTACGGTGGCCCGCTAATAGGTTTCTTTGCAACCAAGATGAGCTTAGCCCGTCAAATGCCCGGTAGGATATCCGGTGGTACGGTTGATGCTGACGGCAACAGAGCTTATTCTCTCACTTTACAGGCTCGTGAACAGCATATAAGAAGAGAAAAAGCTACCTCAAACATCTGTAGCAATCAATCCCTTTGTGCCTTAGCCGCTAGTGTTTATCTTTGCCTTATGGGCAAGAACGGTTTGACCGAAGTTGCCCAGCATTCAATTAGTAAAGCGTATTATTTAGCTAATGAAATCAAAAAAATCGCCGCTTTCGATCTGATGTTCGATAAACCATTCTTTAAAGAATTTGTGGTCAAAACACCGGAGGACCCGGAGATGATTATAGATAAGATGATCGAAAAGAACATTTTAGCCGGGATAAACATTTAACCTTTCGGCTATGATAAAGGGCTGCTGGTAGCTGTCACTGAAAAGAAAAACAAGAAAGATTTGGACGACTTTGTTGCCGCTCTCAAGGAGGTAAGTAATGGCTAAAACAATATTCGAAAAACACTCTTCCGGACGCAAAGGATATACCCTTTGGGAAAATGATGTGCCGCTTACTGCTGCTGATTGCCTGCCCCCAAAATACCGTCGGAAAAGAGAACTTAAGCTCCCCGAGGTCAGTGAGCTTGACGTAATGAGACATTTCTTAGAGCTAAGCCACATGAATCATTGCATCGAGAAAGGGTTTTATCCGTTAGGTTCATGTACAATGAAGTATAACCCTAAGCTACATGAGACCTTGGTTAGAAACTGCGGCTTGGTTAATATTCATCCCTTACAGCCTGAAAAAACAGTGCAAGGTGCGTTGGAGATAATGCATGAACTGCAAATAATGCTGGCTGAAATATCCGGAATGTATAATGTCTCTTTACAGCCGGTTGCCGGAGCGCAAGGCGAATTTACCGGCTTGAAGATAATCCAAAAATATCATGAGCAGAAAGGCAATACCCAAAAAGATACTATTATCATGCCCGATTCAGCTCACGGCACCAATCCGGCAAGTGCATCGCTGGTCGGCTACAAGACTATTCAGATCAAATCCAACGCTAAAGGTATGATAGACCTTGAAGAGTTGAAGAAGGTTGTCGATGATTCGGTGGCCGGCTTTATGATTACCAATCCCAACACCTTAGGGATTTTTGAGACCCAGTATGAGCAGATTGCCAAGATTATTCACGATGTAGATGGGTTGGTATATCTTGACGGAGCGAATCTCAATGCCCTGTTAGGTATTATTAAGCCTGGCCAATGTGGATTTGATATTCTGCATTTCAACCTGCATAAAACTTTCTCCACACCACACGGGGGAGGAGGACCCGGATCAGGGCCTGTAGGTGTAGTTGAAAAGCTATCACCCTATTTACCCTATCCTATCGCTGCAAGGTGTCCGGATAATGAATGCTATGTCTTGGATAATAGTCATTTAGAAACTTCTGTTGGTAAGGTGCACACCTTTTACGGGAATTTCTTGGTCTATGCCAGAGCCTATATTTACATAAAAATGTTAGGCGCTAAAGGATTAAAAAGAGTAGCCGAGAACGCTATCATTAATGCGAATTATCTGTTGGTAAAACTGAAAGACTATTACGAGGTACCTTATCCCGGATTCTGTATGCACGAGTTTGTCGCCAGTGGCAGAAAGCAAAAGGATGAACATGGTGTGAAAACCTTCGATATCGCTAAAAGACTGCTCGATAAGGGCTTCCATGCTCCCACAGTCTATTTTCCACTTATCGTTTCCGAAGCTTTGATGGTTGAGCCGACTGAGACCGAGAGTATGGAGACCTTAGACGATTTCATAATAGCAATGATAGAAATAGCGAAGGAATGCGAAGAGGATCCCGAAAAAGTCCAGCAAGCCCCGACCAATACACCTGTGAAAAGAGTTGATGATGTCAGAGCCGTTAGGCAATTAGATGTAAAGTTTGATTGGTGATATGTGAAATAAAAAACTAATAATAATGAAAAAGGGACGTAAAGCTACGTCCCTTTTTCTTTATTGTTTATGTCTGATTATTTATTTCTGAATTACAGGTCTGAGAAAGGATTATCTTCGGGTACTTCTTGTTTGGTATTAGCAAATTTTCGCCAATCATTTCTCGGTCTTCTTTCCTGGTCTGAGGGAAGCTCAAAACCTCTTTGGCTCTTTTTCTGCTGCTCTTCACCGGCGAGTTCCAAAGAGATTCTTTTTTTCTCTTTATCAATCTGGCTGATTTTAACCTTTATCGGTTTGTTCATATCTTCATCGTTAAACTTAGTTTTAGATCTGAAAAGCTTTGATTTTGGGACAAGACCTACAAGGCCTTCGGTAAGTTTAACAAAAATGCCAAAATTGGTTATCCCATCAATGACGCCTTCAACTTCATCATTTTCTTGGAGATGATCCTCAATATGTTCCCAGGGATCGGGCTTCAATGCTTTCACGGATAACGATATTTTCCTTTCGTTTTTCATGACACGTATTATCTTGGCCTCGACCAGATCTCCTACAGAGAAAAGTTCGGATGGGTTGCCAAGTCTTCCCGTATGCATCATTTCGGATATGGGTATAAGGCCTTCAACTCCGGGTTTTAGATGGCAAAAACTACCAAAAGACTCGTTTCGGAGAATGCGGCAATCCACAATATCTCCCACTTCCAATTCTTCCAATGCTTTTTCCAAAGGATTCTCCTGGAGTTCTTTCATGCTGAGCGAGATTTTCTCTCCGGAAAGACCAATAATCTTGACCTTAACATCATCACCAATGTTCAACGCATCTCTTGGACTGTCAACTTTAACCCAGGAAATCTGAGAAACATGTAGTAGTCCATCTATTCCACCCAAATCAATGAAGGCACCAAAATCGGCTATTCTTGATACTTTGCCGTCTACTACATCACCGACTTCCAGTTTGGACAGGGTTTCTTTTTTTAGTTTATTCTGTTCTTCTTGGAGCAAGGCTTTCCTCGAAACGATAATATTCTTCATGTTGCTGGATATTTCAGTTATCAAAAAGTCATAATACTTTCCAATCATAGAGGAAGGGTCCGCTATGAACTTAATATCAGCTTGAGCGAAAGGACAAAAGGCACGCGTTCCGAGCATTTCAACAGAAAGACCGCCTTTGATAGTGCTAATAACCTTTGCTTTAACAGGGATCTGATTATTATAAGCATTCTGCAGGAAGCTTTTGTCGACATACTTCCGGTTCAGGCTGTGCGAAATAACGATCTCTGTGTCTGTCTTTTTCACGACGAATCCACGCAGGGTGTCGCCGACTTTAACCTTAAGATTACCTGATTTACTCATATAATCTTCTACGTCTGCAAAAGCTTCATGCTTTCCACCTAAAGAAACAAAGATATAGCTGTTATTAACGGCTATAACTTTACCTTCCACAACATCACCTTCTTTAATTTTGTCGGTGTCGACGAAATGCTCGTCGATCATTTCAGAAAAACCCTCTTGGTTTTCTTGGTTTTCTTCTTCATTAGTAGGCTCGTCGACCTGCTGGTCATCTGCAACCTTCTTCTCTTCAACTTTTTCCTCGAATATGGACATTACTACCTCTTTTCGTACAAATTAGTTCAGCGTGTCATTTATTTACACCCCTCAAGTTTGTAAAGTTATTTTTTCGATAAAGATTGTCCCGCTTGTCCCGTAATAGACGAAAATACTAGCCCTGACAGGCTTTGGATGGGGGATCGGGAATTGTTGGATATTTTTCTGAAGCAGTCGATTATTTGCTGGTTTATTGATAATCTCTTGTAATTATACTTTGCCCCGGTTATTTTCAAAGATGCTTCTCCATACCTTTGCTACCATTATTTGACTAAGACCGAATTCTTGTGCTTTATTTTGTAAGGATTCTAATAATTCCTTTTCTCGTTGAGGTTGATAATCTTGTTCATTATGAGTTTGTTTCCATTTTTTTACTATCTCAACAATTTTTTTCCGGCGGTAAAGAGAGATTAGTAAGTCTTCGTCTATTTTATCGATAGCTTCGCGTAGCTGTTGGAGACCTAATTCCTCTTCTTCGATCAGTTTCTGATAGCTAATTGCATCGGCTAAAGCAAGTTTAATCATGGCTTCAGCGACAGGAATGATACGAGGTATTATACATGTGTCAAATCGACCTTCTAATTGTATTTTTCGGGCATTGTTGCTTTTGTCGACACTGGTTTGCTCTATCCCGATTGATGGCGTTGGTTTTACCGAAAAGCGAAATGAAACTGTACTACCGGTCGCTATCCCACCCCATATTCCACCGGCATTGGTCTCTTTCTTGTCAGGTTTGATAGACTCGATAGTTTGATTGGCCTCGCTACCTTTCAAGCGGGCTAAATCGAACCCGCTACCAAACTCAATACCTTTGACTCCGCCAATCGAAATTATCGCTTCTGCCAGCTTAGCATCGAGTTTCTGGTACACAGGATCACCTATACCGGGCTTTATATTATCAATTTTTACTTGAACTATCCCTCCCACCGAATCTTTAGCATTCTTGATACTCGTCAGATAGGCTAGCAAATCGCTATATGTTTCTCTACAAGGCCAATTGAGATCATTATTTCTGGCAAACTTTAAGTCTGTCTGTTTGGCTCTGACAATACCTATCGACAATGGATAGATATCTATTTGCGGATAATCAATAACTGAATCAATTATAGCTGCTGCGGCTACTCGAGCTATAGTCTCCCTACCCGATGCTCTACCACCACCCCGGTAATCATAGATTTTATATTTACTAAAATAAGCTAAGTCGGCATGCTCGGGACGGAAAATATCTTTTATCGCTTCGTAGGTGTGGGATCGGTGGTCACGGTTATAGACAAGTAGGCAGATCGGCATCCCTGTGGTTTTGCCGTCTATCAGACCCGAGATTACTTCTATACGATCCTCTTCTTGTCGAGCTGAACTGAACGGAGACCGGCCCGGTTTCCTCTTTGCTAGTGCCTTATTGATAGCCGAAAGTGGAAAGACAATACCAGGCTTGATATCTTCAATGATTACGCCGATTGCTTTACCATGACTCTCGCCAAAAGAGGTGATACCATAAACTGATCTAAGAAAGTTGCTATTCATTAATCTTGGCTAATACGGAGTTTAAATTTAGGAAATGTCGAGGGGTACTAAAAGTAATGTATGATTTATAAGGCGTGATGTATAAATGCAAAATGAAGAACCCGGGGGAATGATTAAAATACCGGTGTTCAGACCTTTTTTTGCCTGTGAAGTAGGGTTTTACTTCACCGGGGCTAGGGCTGGGAAGAATCAGAGCAGGTTTACCCCGTGAAATCGTTTTTTTATTTCAATGGGGGACGCTATGAACACTGGAGGGGCACAATAAATCAATTTTAAACATAGGAAAGTCAACACCGGGCTATCAGGCAGGATTCTTCTTAGAGAAGAACGTCTGGAAAAAGTTTTTGACTTTATCTAAAAAGGCTTCTTCCTCAATTTCGTTGATACCTTTTTCTTTTCTCTCTCTCATTTTGTCTTCTAAGGTCTCTACCTCTATTATTTCGTTGTCGACTTCAGCTTTTTTCTGCTTTAGTTTTCTAAAAAAGTTGGACAAATCCATTTAACCTCCCTAAAATATTATCTGTTGAGTAAGGATCCGAGAGCTGTATAATCCGTCAATCAAAAAGTACAGCACCGGCTGGGTTCGACAGCCTTTAATCGCCTCAAAAGTATGATGAGCATGACTTATCTCTTTGTTTATTTCAATTGAAAAGTATCCACTTTAAGCCATTTCATAAAGGCCATGCTTATGAATACGACTATCAGATGAAACAAAGCTATCCTGCCGGCATAATTTTAAATCATATCATTATTTCACTATCATAGTCCTGTCGGATGCTTCGAGAGTCTCGGCTTATATACGCTACATATACATGCCTGTCCCGACAATTTCAAGTCGTGAAATATCTCCGCAAGCGTTGTGAATTATCTTTCCTTAGTTGCTTAAATATTCTCCGAGTTAAATAAGAACATTGACAATAAGAAACGGCCGTTATTTTTGGAACTCAAATTAATAAAGGGATAAAAAGATGCTATACAGACAAAAAATCGCTTTCATAATGACAATATTGTTCTTCATGTCGGGGCTGCATGCTCATTCTGTTTTTTCCTTTGAAGGCTTGCCTCTTCAGGACTACAATTATGATGTATATAGTTTAGGGATGGGTGAAACCGGGATATCCGACATATATAGAAAAAATACCGGATTTTTTAATCCTTCGTTGAGTACCACATTAAATCAAGTTTATTTTTCTACAGGTATCTCTAGCGGGTATTATACTTTTGAAGACCCAAACGACAGTTTCAGGAACGACGGAGTATCCTTTCCATATTTCAATACAACCGTTCCTTTAGGTAACCATCGGATAGGATTTAATTACAGCAGCTATCTTTCGGGGAATGCCAAGGTTAGAGGCGATGAGCGGGAAGAGGATGATTTGCGATTTACCGAAACCAACGAGATCAGCTCTTATATCTATAAAGGTTCTTTGATTTACGCTTTCAAAAATCGTATAGTCAATTTTGGGTTATCTTTTGATTACTATTTAGGTCACCGCAATAGAAGCTGGAAAAGAAACTATTCTGCTACCGGTGTTTTTGAGGATCCCCAATACCGGATCGAAGAAAGATTTGGCAATTACGGGTTCAGCTTTGGTCTAAATAGAAAATTTGATGACATTTCATTAGGGATGGCCTACCATAGTGCAATTGACCTAGAAGGATCCGCAGAACTCATTACAATTTTCGATGATTATCGAATTGACATAACCGGTTTTCAAAAGCCTCAGCACTTTGCTTTTGGGCTGACTTGGCGTTTTGTAGATACGTACAGGTTTTCATCAGATATACATTATGAAATGTGGTCGGATACCGACTACTATACCTCGCCCAGAGACACTTGGAAAGTCTCTTTGGGAATAGCTCATCAACCTCAATGGGTGCACGATAGTTGGCTGCGAAACGTGCCTTTCAGGTTCGGGGGCTACTATCGGGAGCTCCCTTTTAAGGCTGATGGAGAGCCGATAGAAGAGATGGCGCTGACTTTCGGACTATCAATTCCCTTAGAAGCTCCTAACAGTCAGGTTGATATGTCTGTAAAATACTCATCAAGAGGAGATGTTGATACCCATGGATATTCTGATAGCAGTCTTGTTTTTTCAATAGGGTTGTCCGGATTCGATTTCTTTCGCAGCAGACAGAAAAAGACAACCGAAAGAGAAATACCTGAAGCTGAGTTTGAAACTTTTAGATACTGATCTTTGAGTTATGGGGAAAATTAAATCAGTCTATAATTATAGCAATGGCCGGGATAGAAATAAATGCATAGATGGGAAATAGCCGAGCGCCAATCTGACACAGTTATCGGTCACCTTCTGGAGACAAGAAGAGGCCTCGACAAGGCAGATTTTGGCGACTATCCAACCGAGAAGTTGTACGGAGAAGTCATACCCCAAAAAAGGCTTATTAAGGATATAGATAAAGCGGCTAATCGGATAGTGAGCGCTGTTCAGAATAACGAAAAAATTGTTATTTTTGGTCATGATGATGTGGACGGCGTCACCTCAACATATTTACTGTTCGATTTCTTAACCATGATAGGTTCATACTCGCACTACTACTATATACCGAACAGGCTGACAGATCACCACGGGATTAAACAGTCTTTTGTAGAAGAAGTCCGGAAACAGAATTACTCTCTGGTA
>PWNZ01000186.1 GCA_003564135.1 Candidatus Cloacimonadota bacterium | reverse complement strand
TACAAGATCGACATCGGGTTCAATTGTTTTTACAATATCTTTTATCTCTTTGGCAATTGCATCGGTCATCGAACCAGATTTAACAAACAGGCTTAGTTGTCCGTCAAGGAAATCAATATTTACTCCGGTAATAGAATTAATGACTGATAATCTCTGCTCGATAATGGCAGCGCATCCGGCACATGATAGTCCCCTCAGTTCATATACATATTTGGTCATTAACACAGCTCCAGGATTTTATTAATATATTAAGTGTGATCCGCTCAACAGCCAAGAATTTATTTCGATATTAATGACCGGCTGTCTTTATTTCGAGAAATTTAGGCTACGCATTGCCTCATAAGCTCTAAGGAGAGTTTATTTTGCTCGGGTTTTTTAAGTCTAAGGCCCGGCTAGCCAAATCCAAAGGCTTTTCGGGTTAGACGGGTCGTTTTTTTAGATATTTTACTTGACAATTGACGGTCAGCATATTTTATTGTCCATATAGATGATAAAGGAGTTCTATAGGTTGAAAATGCGAAATGGTGTTTGGCATTCAACCGACAATGGCTTGTTAAGCTGAGTGATAACGAGCTGAAAAGTTAATAATAGTAGAACCGAAGAATGAACAAGAAGGAGTAGTCAATGGGACAACAACAAATACTGCTTATAGTATTGAGTGTCATACTTGTTGGGATAGCAGTCTCAGTAGGTATAGGCATGTTTAGCTCGTATTCGCGTACAGCTAACCGAGATGCCATAGTCCTTGATATAATAAATTTATCTGTTACAGCATATCAATATCGTTTCAAACCATCATCCATGGGTGGTGGTTCCGGATCTTTTGATGGGTTTAACGTACCTCCTGGATTAGACGAAAACGAAAATGCTACCTATGATGTAGAGATCAATGGTGATGGTGACGAGATAACAATTGTTGCTACATCAAAACTGTATGATGGCGCTACCATTACTGCAACTTATGACTTAGACTTAGAACTGGTTAGCGATGATGATGGTGAAGGTGGTGGAACATTCAATAATGGCTTTAGGTATCAAGGCTGGAGATCAGATAATTAGTTCTTGAAGAGAACTTGATCTAACTAGTAGCAGAAAGCTGGATAAAGCGACTAACATGATAACCAATTAGTTGCTCCGGTTTCTGCCATTTTTTTTTGACTAACTCTTGCTTCAAATACTGCGTCATCCTATGACCAAAACCCGATTTATTGGGCTATTGGGTGGGTTATTTATTCTAGACTCAGATACGAGATAGAGAATAGAGGAGACAATTAATTAAAATCGATCTTTAGCATTTAAAATTTGATATCTATCGCAGTTAGCAAAAGGTCACAGGAGGCTGGTAATTATTTTTAGTAATTAACTAATTTCTTGACGCCTGCGTTGGTGCTATGATTATGGTGAGGATTGGAATGAAGTAATATCTTTTAGGGATTTTACTCATCTTTACTAACGGATTCGGAGATTTGATGGTTCACACGTTATTGCTCAACAAAAAGGTCATTTTGGCATCTTCTTCACCAAGGAGAAAACAGATTTTTAAAATGCTGGGTCTGAAAGTTCTTCATAAACCTGCTGAAATAGATGAAAATATTGACATCAAGAACCCAAGCAAGCATGTTATGACTTTAGCAGCTGAAAAAGCCTCTCAAATAGCTAAGGTTATGGATGCTGACTGTGTTGTGGTTGGTGCCGACACAATTGTTTTTTATGAGAAAAAAATTTTAGTTAAGCCTGATAACCGCTTTCAGGCCGCCGATTACCTAACACATTTATCGGGGAAAAGTCATTATGTATATACCGGAATATCAATATGTCATCAAAGGAAGTGCTTCACTGATTACGAAAGAACACTCGTAACTTTCAAAACGCTTACGGCTCAAGAGATATGCGAGTATATAGAGACAGCAGAACCTGACGATAAGGCCGGAGCTTACGGAATTCAAGGATATGGGTCACAGTTCATAATCAAAATTAATGGCTGTTATTTTAATGTTATGGGCTTTCCGGTCAACAAATTCTACCAACTACTGCAAAAAGTTATTACATAAAGGATAATCGATCTATGAGGCTATATTACAATGCACTGTTCTATACCATGAATTTTCCTAATGATAAGGCCTTGGGGCTATTAATCAATGAAGATGGTTATATTGAAAAAGTTATTTATTCTAAAGAAGAAACCCCAAAATTGCATAGTCGGAGTATTCATACACATAACCTTAACGGAGGCTATGTGTACCCGGGTTTTATTGATTCTCATACTCATTCTTTTGAAGGGGGCCTCTACAGCAAAGCAGTAAGTCTTGAGCATATGAACTCGATAAAAGAGATATTTGATTGTTTATCAGAGGCTGATGGTTCAATTGTCATCGGTTATCATTTAGACGAGAATCAGCTAAAGGAGAGTAGATTTCCGACTATTAAGGAATTGGACGAAAATTTTCCTGAAAAACCATGTATTATTAGAAGAATAGATGGGCATTCCTCTCTAATAAACAGTGCAGCTGTCAAGGCTATAAATCTGGATGGTAGATTACCTAAAGATTTTAATGGTTTGCTGAGAGGCGAGCTAAATGACTATGTTTCGGGATGGTATCATAAGAATGTTTCTGACGAAGAAGTAATTGATGCTTATGTTAAGGCTTCCAAAATAGCAGCAGCTAAAGGTCACACCCAAGTACACACTATGGTTGGAGATGGTAAATCTGATCTGATGCACTATCATTTAATAAAAAAAAATTTAATGGAAAACTCCCATAGATTTGCCGTAGATTTTGTATTATACCCTCAAATCTTTACCGTTGATAAGCTTGTCAATGATCAGCGTCAGACTTATGATAGGATTGGTGGGTGTGTGTTAGCAGATGGATCTTTCGGTTCGGGAACCGCTGCTTTGACAAAGCCATACAATAACGATCAAAACAACTCAGGAATTCTCTATAAAAGTGACCATGAGTGGTACTCGTTCGTAAAAAAAGCCCACCAAAACAATCTACAAGTTGCTATTCACTGTATCGGAGACAGAGCTATAAAGCAAATTGTAGATGTTTATTGCCGTGTTCAAAATGAAGAACCTAAGGAGCTTAGGCACCAGGTTATTCATTGTGAACTACTGCCCGATAACGATACTATAAAAAAAATGGCTGATCATGGTATTGCCGCTGTTATGCAGCCCGTTTTTGATAAGTTGTGGGGTGGAGATAATAAACTCTATGCCGATGTAATAGGTTCTGTTAGATCAGCTAAATGTAACAGGTTAAGATCTCTCATTGAAGCAGAGGTATTGGTGACGGGCGGTTCAGATTGGTATGTAACCGATATAGACGCTCTGGCCGGTATTGATGCCGCTGTTAACCACCACAATCCCGAAGAGAGGCTACAACCATACAAAGCGCTTGAACTATACACCGTTAATGCTGCTAAGTTAGTTAACGATGAGGATCAGTATGGTAGATTGTCCAAAGGAATGAGAGCCGATTTTGTCTGTTTAAACCGAGACATACTTACCGACCATGACATAAGCACAATAAAGATAAAAGAAGTCTACAAAAAAGGAGTGAGAACGGTTGATAACAGCTAAACCTGATAGAGTTACACTAACAGATAGAATCCTTGAAGAAAAGAATAGATGCCCCGATGCTCAGCTCAAAGATTACTATAAATTAGCTTTTCAAGCCCTGTTCGGGCCGGGACATTTTATCAAAGATAGAAGAACTGCTACTCGTTTTCTGGAACAAGAATTAAATAACATGGCTCCTATAGAAGACTTAACTCTAGTTGATTTAAGTTTCCATGAGGTGGGATTGAGCTTTAAGGATAACTATTCGCAAATTACCGGAAATTATTGTAGAGTAAGCCTATCCGTCATAGATAAAAAGATCATTTCTTTTGAAGATTATCTTGATGCTTTTATAGTTAGTGCTAATAGATCCTTTTCCGCTTACAGTAAAGAAAAATGGATAGCACTATGGTCTTCTATTGATAGGTTTATTCAAGACACTATGAAACATAGTCCGGCAGAAAGTAGCCACCTAATGGCTAAAATTGACCAAAACTCGCCCATCTCCAGGCATAGTAATACCTATAGAAAGAAGTATCACCCTCACTATAGAATAATACATAAACCGCTGTTAGAACTGTAAATTAACCATAGAGTGGATGCCAATTACACGGAACGCTGCTTCTTATCCCAGATTATTTTATGAAGTTGCAATTGCAATCTGACATTTAACTTGTCTGCAATGATCCAACGACTCAACAGCGATGGTTGTAAGGTTTCAGTAATTGGGGATAGTAGTATCGGGTTATTGACTGTGGAAAGATGCCGGAGAATGAAAGACTTAGTAAATAAATAATCATCTTTGCAAGCAATTACGAACTTTAGCTCGTCACGGATGCTCATTAATTTGAGGTTATCTAACAGAAAACTATCTTCATGACCGGAGGAAGGACACTTAACGTCTATTATTTTGACTATCTGTCTGGGAAGCTTCTCGATAGATAGAGAGCCATTAGTTTCCATTAAGATCCGGTATTTTTTCTCGAGGAGTTCCTCAATCAGTGGGTAAACGTTATCTTGAAGTAGGGGCTCACCACCAGTTATTTCCACCAATTTAAAAGGCTCGTAGGTAGATATTTTCTTTATAACGGATGCTATGCTCATGGAAAATGAAGGATCATAACTATAGGCCGTATCACACCACTTACATCTTAAATTGCAGCCGGAAAAGCGAATAAAGATACATGGTTTACCGGAATACGTTGACTCGCCTTGGATGCTGCAGAAGATTTCACACAGCTCTATCATTCAGTTTAACACCTACTGCTTAGTTTTCTTGAAATGGCAGATAGGGTAGTTTTTTCTCGTATCCCAGTATATCGGCAATAATTCTCATGATATTTTCAGGGTGACCTAGGACAAAGAAATCTCTGCCGGTTTTTGTGTAGAAATAGTAATCTTCAGCTACAATATCAAAATGATTTAGCAATTCCCGTTCACCATACAACGGTTTACCTTCATGGACGAACAGGACAATATCTTGCGGCTGGGAAGCTAATAGGTTGATATATGGATCATCGTGCCTTTTTTCCATTATAAGGACAGTGTCGGTTGCTTCAGAATCTAAATATCCACATTCATCGGGTAGGAAAAGAGCCTTAGCTGCATTACCCGTTACCATTCGATACAAATCTTGCGCAGATATTTGAGGGTCTATGCTTCTGGCGAAGCGCAACTCTTCCAATAGGTTTACTGATCCCGATAATGTTGAATCTGTTCCCAACACAAGATTAACATTGTGTTTCATGCAAGCCTCTACGTTGAGTGTTTTTCCAATCAGAAAATGATTAGAGAAAGGACACCAGCATATTGAGGCTCCAACTTCAGCGCATTCTTGTATCTCTTTTTCAGTCAGAGCTATGCCATGAATAATCATAGTGTTAGGTTGCAGAAGATCCATTTCTTTTAGCTTATTAAACTCATTAGCTGTTTTCTCGTCTAATCCTTCGCCTAAATGGATTATGAAAGGAAGTTTACCTTCAGTCAGTTCCATTTCTTGTTGCGGTTCCTCACCACCCCAGAAATTATTTAGCTCCAGTGAATGGCACTGACGGTAGTTCCTGATAACGTTTATCGGGAACATTTTATAATAGTCTTCAACTTGAATAGGCGCATGATCTTGAACTATGCTGACGCCCGAGAAGATATTCTTGTAGCCTCCTAAACATGCTAAAAGCTTTCCCTTGCCATTAAAAAAGTTCATAGGAAGCGAGTTCTTCCATATCATATCCCTTTCTTTCACGGACTGGGACTCTTTCATATCGTCGACCCAAATATGGGCGTTAGGGTACAGATCGCTATCACCGGCACGGGGAAACCAATTACCTATCAAGTGATCATGTGGGTTGATCAGGGGAGGATAGGCAATACAGCTGCTGAGTTTTAACAAATTGTCATAGCTATTTAAAAAAGAACTCAATAACTCTAACTGAACACCTTTTGCGGCGGTGTGATCTCTAAAAATTGCGCAATCAACTGATATTTTCATTCATCTATATTCTCCATTATTTTTATCGGATATTAGATCTGAAGGAATATAAAATATCCCACAGAAAGTAGCCGATATTGGTAAATATATATTTAACTATTTTTTTGTTTTTCAGTTAGTGAAATTATAAAAAATCCTTTCTTCAGAGGCCTAATATAAAAAGGCCTCCAACTATTTAACTGTTTACATTAGCACTGGTTTTAGCTACTCTGGACTGTAAATACCATATCTCAACTGATTACAAACTATCCTTGTTGTAGCTTTTTAGTCAAACCGGGCAGTATTTCAAACAAATCTCCCACAATCCCTAAATCAGCTAATTTAAAGATAGGGGCATCCGGGTCTTTGTTTATAGCAATTATGTAATCAGAAGACTGCATACCGGCTAAATGCTGAATAGCTCCCGAGATGCCTGTTGCTATGTATATCTTCGGTTTAATGGTCTTTCCTGTTTGTCCAACCTGATGAGGGTAAGTAATCCATTCCGAATCGACAGCTGCTCTGGATGCTCCGATGGCAGCATCTAAGGCTTTTGCTAAATCTTCTATAAGGAAAAAGTTCTTTTTGTCTTTCAAGCCTCTTCCTCCTGAGACAACAAAGTTAGCTTCAGCCAAGTTCAGCATTTGTGTTTCATCTTTCTCAAATTCAATGAAGGAAGCTCTTTGATTGTCGGCATCAAACTCAAAAGACTCTTCAATAACTGTTCCTGACCTATCAAAGTCTTTAGGAAGCGGGTTCATAACTTTATGGCGTACGGTAGCCATTTGGGGCCTGTGGTTAGGTGTTAAAATCGTAGCCATAATATTACCGCCGAAAGCGGGACGCGTTTGCAGCAAGTCTTTGCTATCAGAGTCAATTTCTAAACCGGTACAGTCTGCAGTAAGTCCGGTTTCTAATTCAATTGCCACTCTCGGTATGAATGACCGGCCAACAACTGTTGCACCTGCTAAAATAATCTCCGGATTATACTTTTTTGCTAAATCGGTGAGAGCTTTGCTATAAGGTTGATCTATGAAGTTTTCCAGAAGGGAGTCATCGACGACTAACACCTTGTCTGCTCCGTAAGCTATCAATTCCTCACTAAGATGACCAATGTTACTACCTAAAATAACAGCAGTAAGTTCACACTCTAAATCTTGAGCCAGATCAGTCCCTTTACCTAAAAGCTCAAAAACTACAGGAGCTAAAACACCGGCACGCTGCTCGGCGTAAACCCAAACACCTTTATACTTATCTTTATCAAGAACAGGTTGCTGCTCCTTACGAATCATGATCGCTTCAAAAGGACAGGAACTTACACAAGCTCCGCAAAGAGTACATTTTTCTGCTATTATTTCGGCAAGTTTATCATTCACTACAATGGCGTCATAAGCGCAAGATTTAAGGCACAATTTACAGCCGGTACACTTATTAACTATAATCTCAATCATTTATACCTCTTGTTAGTTAGTATTGTCATTCTGAGTCGGCAATATGGCGCACTTCAGTACTTGGATTAAAGACCTACAGACGAATACTGAAACAACAGTATCTCGAAAGCAATTCAATAATATAGGATTACAGTTGGTAAACACGAATACTTTGTCAACTAAAATCGAGAGCTACTCTGTAGCGAGGTGGGTAAATACAGCTGTCGGAAAGGCTTTTTTTGCCTCTTTTAACAATCGTCAATCACCGGTTTATTAAACAGAAGAGTAGTAGGCGGCAAAGACCGACTACTACTCAAATCAGAGCTATAACGAGGGAACATAATAGATAGGTGAGATATTTCTGTTCGCTATCTGCATAACAGCCAAGGGGTTACAGAGATTATGGAAGTGTTTCTCGGTAATAAACACAGCTAGAGCGGCTGATTGAAGAAATCAATTTCTCAAAACACCTAAATCTGACCTGATGTTCTGCAACTAAATGAAGTTAATAAAAAAGACTTTATTCACAGATGGAATATAGTTCTTAATGCTTGGTGGTTAATTGAATTTGCCATACAAATGGACACAGCTTATAATTTATTGTCGCTGTGCTCCTCAGAAGCTCAAGACATTCTATAAACCCAGATAATGCAGTTACAGTGATTACACCGCGGCATTGTTTTCTATAAGCGTACCGGGAATCTACTGCATTATTTGGGATAAACTTTCATTCATGGTAGAAATAAGAACGTGTATGGTAAAAGCTGATAGCCTGTTGGTGAGAGGTGAGTGCTCATTAATGAGCGAATAAGCTTGACAATTTCTTTGAAAATAGCGAGGTCTCGGAGAGTCATATAATAAGAAGTTGAGGTTTTAAATGAGTAATAATAGAAGAATATTTGGTGCCGGTATAGTGATGACGAAGGTTAGCATAGTTACTTTAGTATTGTTTTCATTGATTTTTTATCCTAATAATGAAGTCAGAGCCGATGAGTTAGGTGGTCTTGAGCCTAATAATGATCAACCTGCCGAAAGAAGGAAACCGCCGGTCAGCGAAGCCTTTGATAAGGGGCATGAGGGGATCGGTATTGGTTTTGTTGTTGGTTCACCTACAGGATTGAGCCTTAAATGGAACTTTGCCGGAGCTTCTTTTGCCTCGGCCTTAGCTTGGTCATTTACTGGCGATACCGATATAACGATTAATACCGATCATCTTAGATACCAGTATGCTCTTGAGCATGAGTCAGGACTAGGAGAGCAGCTACCGCTGTATTACGGTTTAGGTGTTAATTTCAGATACCGTGAGGATCGAGATTCGGTAATCGGATTGCGACTTCCGGTGGGGTTTAACTACTTATCCGATACTATCCCTATGGACTTCTTTATTGAGTTAGCACCTTCATTAAACATCTATCCCGATACAAAATTCAGATTAAGACTAGCCTTAGGAGCAAGATATATCTTCTAAAAAAGCGGCTATACCTCTAAATATTTACCCTGTACAGAGTAGTTATTCTTTCTGACGAAAGAGAGCTGGCCGATAATTTTTATGTATTTATCCAACTGTCCCTTATCGTCCACAAGGCCGGTCTTGTAGTCAACAATCAGGATAACCTTCATCTCTTCATCTATCATCAATCTGTCTATGCGATATTCTTTGCCCTGTTTATCGAATACGGTCTTTTCGTTGAATATTTTGTTCCAGCGTTTGGAGAACAAGTCCGGGTTGTTGCTGATGAATCTGTTAGTCTTTTCTATCAGTTCCCGAATCTGCGCTACGGTCATAATATTACCGTAGAAAGAGATGGTTTTAGCCGCTGCATTATTGAGTTCCTGGGCAGCTGCATAGTATATTTGGGAAAGGTAATAATGGACGATTTCTCCTTTCAGGGGCAGTTTTTCGGTCAGATATACAGACTTCTTATCGATGAAATCCTCTTGAGGCTTATTCAGCAGCGAGCTTCTGTCAAAGACAAAATATTTTTCGTAAGGTAAATATTCCGTATACCGAGCTTTGGGTTGATCTTTGGGGGCTGTCAGCATATCTCCAAAGGTCATTGTAAACAGATGGTCATTATCAAAGGAGCCGGTATACTGTTCGCGCAAGCATTCAAAGAGATCGCAGATAAACAGTTTATGCAGACTTATCTCTGTTAGCGGATTAAACAATTCATTCCCCATTTTTTGTAAATCTTTATCCATATCTTTTTTAATACCGGCCATACCATTTTTATTTTTATAGGGTATGAAAACTAAGAGGTTTCTTTTAGCTCTGGTCAGGGCAACGTAGATATTGTTGAGTTCTTCGAGATTATCCCGTATTAGCTTTTTCAAGTAGATAGGTTTTTTTTTTAATGCTTTTGTGTATTTGAAGGTCAGATATCCTTCTCTCAATCCAGTCAGACTTTGATCGTAGATGTAGTAAAATTCCAGATTGCGACCTTTATTCTTTTTGCTGCCGGATGCATCGAAATAGTAAAAAACCGTTTCAAACTGAAGGCCTTTGGCTTTATGGACGGTCAGCAGTCTGACGGCATCGGTTTGTTCGATGTTTTCCTGTTGCAAGGATTCGTCCTTTTCATTATCTTCCAGATATTTAATAAACCCAGCAACGGTTTTCACGGCTGGTGTCATAGTGCTTATTGAGTTGCCTGTGCTGTCACTGTTGATATAGCCGGCAGCAAGTTCGAGGAACAGATGGATGTTTTTCAGGTGATGTTCTTCGTTGAAAATATGAACGATGCCGAACTCAGCTATTATCCGGTAAATCACCGCCAACAAGTCAAGCTTACGGCTTTCTATCAATAACCGCTGCAGTTTAGCCAGCAGCTTGTCGCCGGTTTCTTTTGTTTCCTCCGGTGTTTCGGGGAATACCGACGCAGGGCTGTTTTGGTAAGCTTTGATAATATCTTTTAATCTTTGCGGATAAACCAAGCATACATCTGATCGCAAAAACTGCAGCAGATAGAGGATGTTTTTAGTCTTAATCAGCTTCAGCAGGTATATAACAGGCTCGATGGCAGGATGATGGATGACCGAAACAGAAGCTTCCTGATAAAATGGAATCCCCGCTTCATCGAGAGCGGCAGCCAGTTCCGTGAGTTCACTATTTTTTCTGGCTAAAATAACGGTGTCGGTTAAATCAATAGAGCCATCCTCATAATAAGGTTTAATAAACCGGTTAACCAAGTATTGAGCAGGTGTATCGTCAGGTAAGTTTTCTTTAACTCTGTCGACAGAGCCTGATTGTTGGTAGAAACAGGCTCCGAAATATCCTCTCTCTTCTTTGCTGTAGGGTTCTATCTGCGGGCAGTCCCAGCTGTCTTCAGCGGTGTTTTCGGTTTCTAAGTATGGTTTTATATAAACTTCTTGAACCCGGTCTGCTAGCCGGCTGAATATTTCGTTAAGATGCTTCATTATAAAGGCCGTGCTGCGGTATGAGATATCCAGTGTATCAGTTGCAGTGTTACCGAGTATCTCCGGAATCTTTAACAGCAGTTCACGCTCTCCGGAACGCCAGCCATAGATAGACTGTTTTTCATCACCGACAATTATCGTGCCTCCATAATCCTTTGCTCCCTGCCCACTGATAATTTCCTTAATTATCGGCAGCAGAATCTTATGCTGGATAGTGCTGGTATCCTGATATTCATCAATCAGCATGTACCGCGTATTAGTAGAAAGATATTCATAGAAGCGATTTTCAACTGTTCCGTTTTCAAGGTCTATCATTGAGAGCTGCGGATCGTAAAGATGCTTAAAAGTATAGAAGGTAATGTCGGAATAACTGAAGATATGGTCTCTCATTTTTATGTCATCATAGATACCGGTTACCGTATCGGACAATTTAATGATATCTGCATGCTCAGGCAGCAGGTAGGTCAGGAAGATATAGTCGGACAACAGTTCCTTGCATTCTTCTAAGCTGTTAAGCAAATCCGCTTTCAAGTCTTGAGATTTTTTTGCTTTTAAGCATTTTGTTCCGTCCCAGAAGTGAGGTTTTTTAAGCAGCAGTTCCCAGTTCACTTCAATAAAATCGGTGCTGGTTATGGAGTTGGAAAACTTATCCAGCCAATCGAAGGTGTCAGAAGAAGTGATGCTGGATATTTTCTTGTAATCAGTAGCGACGATTTTGGAAACAGGTTCATATCTTTTACCGTCATCTTCTAAGTACTTGTGGAATATTTCAATGTTTGCTTTCATCCTGCCTATGTATTCACGATGACACTCTTCGGCAAGCTTGGCTATTTTTTCGGAATGACCTTCTTGCCCAAAAAAGGAGCACTCTTTCATCATCTCTATCAGCCAGCGGTTATCTATCATTGAAAAAATCATACTGCTGTAGCTTTCGATAGTTTTATAATTTGCTGCTCTGAACAGCCTGTCGAACTTTTGGAAGAATTCGGGCGATTTTGTTAATCTGTTGAATATTTCGGGCATATAATGAATGTTGATGTCATTATTAATCTCATAATCAACTATTCCCATGTAAGGGGCAATGATGCTCTTGAAGACAGAAGCTGTGAACGAATCGATAGTGCTTATCCGCAGTTTATGTTTATTGGTTTTCATCCGGTTGTGGATTTTTTCAAGCCGTTCCAGCTGCCCGACATCGATTTCTATAGAGAACAGCTTACTGAGGTTTTCTCTAAGCTCTTTTCCTTTCTCTTTGTCTTCTATTATATCTTCGATGTGAGTAAAAACTGCGTTTCTAATCTCGGCCGCTGCCTTCTTGGTAAAGGTTATGACTAATATCTCATCGAAATCTTCGGTCACGGTCAGAATAAGATTGATAAACTCTAACGATAAACGGTAGGTTTTGCCTGTACCGGCACTGGCTTTTATTATTTTTGCTTTTTCCATCATTGCTCATTCCTTTTTGCGGGATCTGTTCGGGGCAGACTTGTGTAAAGGTCTGCTCGGGTAATCTCCCTGTGAATTTTATTAGCCGATTTTGCTTGGTTAAGCTTGAATCCTTGTGATACGATTAGTTCTAATGCTTCTTCTAATTCTTCGAGAAAGCCTGTTATAAGTTCTCTCTTAGTGCTTTTTTTCTTCATTCCGGCGAGTTTTATCTGTTCTCCGTCCATCAAGGAATAAAGATAAGAGTTCACTTGCGTTTCCAGATAGTCCAAAACATTTTCCGGAGCGGTTTCTTCTAAGTCGATTAGTCCGTTAATCAGTTCGTATATTACAAGCTGGTGTATGAATTTGTTATCTTTCACTTTTCCTGTTTTATAGTCGAAAATATGCTTGATAGTCGATTCTTTATCGGATGGAACACAGGTTTTTATGCTTGGCCGTTCTTCGATTATCAAATCAACTCTTCCTCTGAGAATTGTTTTGATTAGCGGCTCTTTTCCGGTCTCTAATGGAGCTGACAGGGTCTTATCTTCAGGTATGATTTTGCTGAGCTCGGATTTTATCAGCCTGTCATTTTTTTCTATGAAATCCAGAACATATTTCTTTATTGTCGGAAGCACAATGCAACGGAAAAACTCGGTACTGTAGTTCTTAGGTATTTTCAGGTATAGCTCTTCGGATTCCAGCACTTTTGAAGCAGACTGATTCAGTGATTCGGCAGGCCGGTCAGTATTTTTGTTTTTCCAGTATTCATTAAAGATAGCGTGAGCTATTGTGCCGATAAGTTTCTCTGAAAGCGGTTTTTTGTCCGGTTGTTCTTCATCGATACCGGCGATGTTTCTTAAGTAAAATGCAAAGGGAGAATCCTTCATATCTTGCCATCGATAAAAAGATATAGT
>PWNZ01000053.1 GCA_003564135.1 Candidatus Cloacimonadota bacterium | reverse complement strand
TATGAAATTTTCTACAACGATAACACCTGAAAATAAGCCCTGATAATGCCTGGCTTTGAAGGTCTCTTAAATTTTCGGGGGGATGCCTGATTTGCTGTTTTTACTTGACAGAAAGGTGCTTTCATTTGACCATGAAAATGTATGAGAAAAGAGAATTCATTGGAGGAATCCGGGAAAGGATTGTTTACTATGGCACAGTTTAACTGTCCTGATGTTAGATCGGTAGCTTGGACACATAGTTTGTTCTTATTAAGCTTTGGTCTACAGCTGGTCAAGTCTATCATGGTTGCGAGAAAGCATAACAGCTATGCGACCGCAAATCTTTTTTATAAATTAAAAATTACAACCAATTTTTTTTGGAGGAAATAGTGAGAAAACAAAGAATTTTACGCGGATCGACAGCTATTAAGCTGACTTTCGGATTAGTCTTAACTATGCTTTGTGTTGCCGGTTTTGCACAACCCATACCGGTGAGAAATGCAGAAGACTTGGAAAATGTTAGAAACAATATGGTCGGTGAATATATTCAGATGGCTGATATTGATCTTGAAGGAATTAACTGGAATCCTCTCGGAGGATCCAGATTCCCATTCAGAGGTGTATATGATGGTAACGGTCATGTTATAAGAAACCTGACAGTCGAACGAGATGGAGCCGATTCCGGATTGTTCGGTGGTCTTGGTGGTGGCGGCGAGATAAAAAACTTAGGAATAATAAACGGTAATGTTACCGGGAGCAGAAATGTTGGAGGTCTCTTAGCCTACTTGGTTCAGGGGACTGTTAGTCAATGCTTCTACAGCGGAGATGTGGCAGGTGATCAGCACGTTGGTGGTTTAATCGGATTTGTTGGACGTGTTGATGGAATCAGAGTAGATAATTCTTATGCCGTAGGTTCCGTGGTGTCGGGTTCTAATGCCGGTGGTTTGATCGGTGAAGCACATCTCGGTGATATAATTAATTGTTTTGCTGCCGCTTATGTCAATGGTGATCCTGATTTAGTTGGTGGATTAGTTGGCCGGGGTAATGAAGGATCAACCGTACGCGGTGGATTCTGGGATACAGAAGTATCTACTGTAGCCGAGTCTCATGGTGCTAGCGGTAGAACTACAGAAGCTATGATTCAAGAAAGAACTTTCAGCCGCGAATGGGATTTCAGGGAAGTTTGGACAATAGTTGACGAAGAGACGTATCCTTTCCATCAGTGGCAAAGAGAGCCTGCAGATCATAATTATCCTCCCGCTGAAGGTCAACCTTCTAATCTTGTTGCACGAAGCGGTGATGAAGAGATAGATTTAACTTGGGAAGAACCTTCTCAAGGAGAATGGATAGCCTATAATATCTACAGAGATGGTGCTCGTATTGCCCAAATTGACGATGAAGAAACAGAATATGCCGACAGAAATGTTGAAAACTATACAACTTATATCTATTATGTAACAGCACAAATTGACGAGGAAACAGAATCAAGAGCAAGTAACTCAGTAAGAGCAACTCCGCACCTGCCTTTTGCCGGTGGTGACGGTTCAGAAGAAAACCCATTCCAGATAGCAACTGCTCAAAATCTCAACGATATACGATACAATATGAGAGCTCACTATATACAAGTAGCCGATATTGATATCTCCGAAATGGAATGGGAGCCGGTCGGAAATTATATTAACGCTCAAGACAACCATCCTTTTAGAGGCAAATATGATGGAGACGGATTCTCGATAGAAGGATTTACTATTATAGCGCCTGATGATGATGATATTGCCTTTTTCGGGTATCTGAGTGCCGCTGAAGTAACCAATATGGTGTTTGAAGAGGCAACAATATTAGCACAGGATAACTCAGCAATCCTTGCCGTCAGGGCAGAAGGTGAAACAGTCATCTCCAATTGTTATATAAGCGGCGAAATAGAGGGCAATAACAATATTTCCGGAGTATTGAGCTATGGTTCGGACGTGGAGATTATCGGCACTCATTTTGACGGTACCGTTAGAGGTCGAACCAGAACTACCGGCTTGATTAGTGATTCGAGAGGGACTATAACTATTAGAGGTTCCAGGGTATCAGGAAATATTCAAGGTCAATGGCAGTTCTGTGCTGGGGTTATCGCCTCATTAAGTTCCGCAAGTATAATTTCCGATACTCATGTTGATGCTACAATCGAAGCTGCCGGTAGTGATTCCGGTGGTTTTGTTGGCTGGAATTCCGGACTCATAGAGAATAGCTCCTTTACCGGTTCAATTCAAGGTCGTTTAAGTGTCGGTGGTATTACTGGTCAGAACAGAGGTCAGGGAACTGTTAGAAACTCTTTTGTCGACGGAGCAGTCGAAGGATATCGTAGTGTTGGCGGCATTACCGGTAATAGTGGCTCAGCAGTGAATAATGGAGATGTGGCCATAGAAAATTGTTATGTGAGAGGAACTGTTCACGGCAATGACGAAGATGACAGTAATAACATAGGTGGCATAGCCGGTCAATCCCACGGTACTATAACAGGATCTTACTCCACTGCAAGCGTTACTGGCCCCGATGGGCAACTCAGTGGTGTTCTACACCGTAGAACTTCAGGTGTTGTAACTGATTCTTATTGGAATACTGAGACCAGTGGTCTTAACACCTCTACTGGTGGTGGAGAAGGCAGATTAACACGCCAAATGGTATATCCTTATGATGATCTGACCTACGAAGGTTGGGATTTCGATGAGATTTGGCAAAATGATCCCAACGAGTTGATCAATGACGGATATCCGGTGTTATTCTGGCAAGATATTCCCGAGCCTATCGATCCTCCTGATGTAGCAGTAAAAATTATTACCGAAGATGATGTCGATATAAGTGTTCTTAGCTGGGAAGCAGTTGAAGGAGCAAGATCCTATAAAATCTATGCAACTGATAACATAGCTTCAAACAATTGGGGCGAACCGATCGGGATAGTAGGTGAGTTAGAATTCACCGAACCGGTTGAAGAAGCTGGATTGCAACGCTTTTACAGAGTTATTGCTTCGGGTGATGAACCTCCCGGAGAGTAATCATCAGCGAGTTTGACAAAACAATAATTGCAAAAGACAGGGGGTCTTATAGCTCCTCCTGTCTTTTGTGCATAAACTGCTAATTCTTAAAGGTCATTGAGTGTTTACCTCCTTATATGTGGCTTGAGTAAATCTCAATGCCGCATAATGACTATTGTGTGGACATAAATACAAAAACAAGGAGATTATTATGATCAGGATACATAAACTTATAACCGTAGTTGCTTTAATGGTATTTACGGTTTCACTGGCTGCTCAGTTTGCAGGAGGCAGTGGCACTGCCCAAGATCCTTGGCAAATACAGACAGCTACCCATTTAAGTAATATAAGAGATTACATAGGTGAAGACCACCAAGATAAACATTTTACTTTAACTGCAAACATAGATTTGGGCGTACCCCCTTGGAATGATGATGAAGGGTGGCAGCCTATCGGTAGTTTCGGTAATCGTTTCGGGGGTACTTTTAATGGTGATGATTATATAATAAGTAATCTGACTATTGATAGAGTAGCTCAATATCAAGGCTTGTTTGGCTATACTCAAGAGGCATTGATTAAGAATATCGGCTTGATAGATGTTAATATTAATGGTGGCGAATCTACCGGTGCTGTTGCCGGATACATGCGGGAGTCGCAAGTCCGAGATTCTTATGCTATTGGTGAAATTTCCGGCACCGTTAGGGTTGGCCTTATCGCCGGTTATAAGACCGGCTCTCATACCTTGCGCTCCTTTAGCGCCGGACGATCAAGAGCCACTGAAGGTAACGGCTATGTCGGCGGATTAGTTGGATATCAAACCGGTGGCAGTTCAATAACCGATAGTTATTCCACTGCTATGGTTGTTGGCGAGAGGTCTTATATTGGTGGTATAGTAGGCACAAACTTTAACGGTTCATTGGTCAGAACTTACGCTAACGGATATGTAACTGCTGAAGAAAACCCCAACAATATCGGTGGTTTGATTGGAAGCTTTAACCAAGGATCTGTTACCAATAGCTATTGGAACATTCAAACAACCGGTCGTCAGACATCTGCCGGCGGAGGCGAAGGCAAAGTCACTACTGAGATGTTAGAGGAAGATACTTTTCAGCACTGGGATTTTGATGACGTTTGGACAATAGGACATCAAGGTGATGACACTTATCCTTATTTTATTAGTCAAAGTGAGCCTATTGATTCAAATTATCCGTCAATGCTTCCGGCTGATGACTTTTTCGTTTGGGTTTCCGGACATCAACAAATAACCGGTCAGTGGTCTCACCCAATTGTCGGTGAACCTGACTCATATCTGATTTACCGTGGTGAAGATCTGGCAGGTGAGGTTGGTGGACATATCAATACATTTCAGGATGATGGTTTGATACTTTATACCAGGCATCACTACCATGTGGTTGCTGTCTATGATGGAGTTGAGTCACCACCATCTCAGATAGCTTATGCGGCACCTGTTACCGACGGTTATGCTGGTGGCAGAGGGACATCAGATCAGCCTTATAGGTTGCGAACAGCTCAACAATTAGCTTATGCGCGGTTCAATCCTCACCGGAACTTTGTTCTTAGCGAGGATGTTAATTTGCAAGATATTGGTAATTGGACACCGATCGGCGGTTCATCTGCTGATGACCATTTCACCGGCACATTTGATGGGAATGGATATGTTATTTCTAACTTACTGATGGATGGTAATGTTACCTTTAATCTAGGTCTATTTGGGACAGTCAGAGGTGCCGTCATCGAAAATATCACCTTAGAGAATGTCACCCTTGAGGGTAGAAGGACGATTGGAGGTTTAGCCGCCAGAGCTACGGATGGTGCTCTGATAAGGAATTGCCGGGTGATAAATGTTGATATTACAGCAACAGACACCGGCGGCCAATTGCTTACAGGAGGTTTGATCGGAGCCGCAGAAAACGTTAATGTTGTTAATTGCTCTGTTGAAGGCGGTGATGTCGAATCTGACGGCAGTTACGTAGGAGGTTTGATCGGTAATTTTGATGCAGGTACGATCGAGAATAGCTTCGCTACCTGTAGAGTGGAAGGAAGAAGCTATATAGGCGGTTTTGCCGGATATGCCCGAGGAACTATAAAAAACTCATACGCATTAGGTCAGGTTAATGCCAGCTCTAGTGAAGTTGGCGGGTTTATTGGTGGAGCCGTTGCTGCCACAGTAACCAATAGCTATTCAATTGGAAGAATGATGATTGAGGAAGCTCCTAACATAGGTGGTTTTGTGGGTCGTACTTTAGCTACGAGTATTGAAGGATGTTATTGGAATGTAGAAAACTCGGGAATAGATCATTCAGCTGCCGGAATTGGTAGAAATACAGAACAGATGACCTATCCTTATGCCGAAGATACTTATGCAGACTGGGATTTTGATGAGTTATGGGTTGCTGATTTTCAAGGTTTCGTTAACAATGGATACCCATACCATAGATGGTATCCTATAGATGCTTCAGATTACCCCGGTATTGCTGTCAACCCCAATCCGGCAGATGAAGCTCAAGATATTTCTGCCGATATTGACAGTCTTCGTTGGGAGTACAGAGAAAGTGTCATGTTTACAGACCCGAGTGGGTTTCGCATTTATTTAAACACTACCGGTGAATTTGAAGATGACGATGATTATACTTGGGTAGCTTATGATGAAGATGCTTCTAATTATGGGACAGGTGAAGCATTACCCGAACTTCTAGATTACTATACGATTTACTACTGGAAAGTTGTGCCTACTACCAGAGGAGCTGATGAAGGGAGCGGTCGAGGCGATGCAGAAAATGTGCCTGTGTGGAGATTCAGAACCGAAAGCAGTCCCCATCCCGATATTGCATCACAACCCGACCCGGAACACGAAGCAGATGAAGTTCCTCTTGACTTAGAAAGACTAAGCTGGAGCTATAGCTCACAGTCGGCTTTTACTAACCCGGCAGGCTTTAGGGTTTATTTCAGCACGTCGGAACAATTTGATGAAGAGTATGAATGGGTTGCCTATGAGCAAGGACAGAACAGGTATCATGCCTCAAATATCCTGCCCGATTCTTTGGATTTTGGTCGGAAATACTATTGGAAAATAGTACCTACAACAGACGGTGGAGATAATCGTTCTCATAACAGACGCAGACTCACAACTCACAACTCACAACTCACTACTGGCGACTCACAACTCTTCTCCCGAGGTGACGCAGAGAATGTTCCTGTTTGGACGTTCACGTCTGTTGATGTGAGTCCTAATCCAACTATAGCAGTAAACCCTGATCCTGAACATACTGCTTCCGGTATATCTCCGGAGATCGACCGAGTATCATGGGACTATATCCCTGACCCGGCTTATACTAATCCGGCAGGTTTCAGGGTATATATGAATACTACCGGACAGTTCGGTACAAATGCTCCTTATGTTTGGGTTGATTATGAAGATGGGGAAATCAGCTATTATTCTGAGAATATAATCCCGGAACCTGTAGAAGTAAACACTACCTATTATTGGCGTGTTGTTCCTACTACCGAATATCCCGACAGATCAGAAACAAGAAATAACTATAGACATAGATCAGCGAATCTTGTCAGAGGAGATGCAGAGGATGTTCCAATATGGAGATTTACTACCGCTGAGACAAGTATAGATATAGATGAACCGATCGCAGCAGAAACTCGACTCACAGGAAATTATCCCAATCCTTTTAATCCTGAAACTGTTATCAGCTTTAACTTAGCTGAAAACAGTCCGGTACTGATTGAGATATTTAATGCAAGAGGACAGAGAGTAAATACTGTTTTAGACGCAGATATGATGCCGGGTAAGCACGAAGTGATATGGAACGGAACCGATTCTAATGGTCAACCCTTATCCAGTGGGCTTTACTATGCTAGATTGATAGTCAATGAGACGGTTAAGATGTCACAAAAAATGATGCTTCTGAAATAATAAGTTGAACTAACCGGAAAACGAGGAGGAGGAATGGATATAGAAAGAACTATCATAATAGATGCTGAGAGAATAATAATAAGCTTCTGCCTGCTGTTCCTGTGTGTAGCAGGGTTTGCTCAGGTTGAAGTTAGAACTATAGAAGACCTTCAAAATGTAAGGAATAACCCTGACGGCAATTTTATACAAGTTGCTGATATTGACTTAGAAGATGTGGAAAACTGGGAACCTATAGGTTCTGAACAAGCGCCTTTTACCGGTGTTTATAATGGCAATGGTTACCGCATTAGAAACCTAACTATAGAAATAGCGGACCATGGATATGCAGCATTATTCGGCATTGTCATGGGCGAAAATGCCCGAATATTAAATGTTGGATTAGAGAACGTCGATGTCACAGGCACTCGACCTGCAGCACGCCTAGTTGGACACCTTATCCAAGGATCTCAAATACTTCAAAGTTATTCGAGTGGCGTAGTTCAAGGTGTTGCAGGTGTCGGCGGATTAGTTGGCTATGTGGATCAAGGAACCGTCGTAGAAAACAGCTATGCAGTTGGAGTTGTTATTTCCGAAGGAGATGCCGGTGGCTTAGTAGCTGGCAATATGGGAAGAGTTGTTAATAGCTATGCAGGCACTTATGTTGACGCCGCAGAAGGTTTTGCAGGTGGATTAAATGGACGTAGAACTGTTGGCGGAGAAACAGTTAACTCTTTTTGGGATACTAATATTTCCAGCCAACAAGAATCCAACGGCGGAGAAGGACTGGCGACTGAACAGATGACCGATCAGGGGTCTTTCAGAGATTGGGATATGGAAGATATCTGGGCCATAGCCCATCAGGAAACATATCCGTATTTACAGTGGCAGCGTGAACCCGATGACCACAATTATCCCGGCGCAGGCGCACCTTCTAATCTGGTAGGTGTACCGGGCGATGAATTCGCCGCCCTGACATGGACAGCCCCACCAGACGATAATTTGCAAAGCTTCAACATATACCGTAATGATGAAAGATATCAAAGTGTAGCTGGTAACATAACCGAATTTCAGGATCAGAATGTACAAAACTATGTTCAGTATAATTATTATGTTACTGCCGTATTTGATGATGAAAGTGAGTCGAGAGCATCTAACACCGTTAGGATAACCCCTCATGAACCTTTTGCCGGCGGCGAAGGAACAGAGGAAGCGCCCTTTCAAATAGCTACCGCCCAGCAGCTTCATGACATCAGGTACCAATCTAGAGCACATTATATACAAATTGCAGATGTAAACCTAGGTGTTCCGCCATGGAACGAAGGTAGCGGCTGGGACCCGATAGGATATTATGAAAGTCATGTAGATAACATTGCCTTCAGTGGAAGTTATGACGGCAATGATTTTACGATCAGCGGACTTACTATAGTAGATCCTGACGCCGATCATGTTGGATTTTTCGCTTATTTGAGCAATGCTTACTTGACAGATATGACATTCGAGGATGTTACAATAGCAGCAAATAACAGCATTGGAGTGATAACTCCCAGGACACTTGGTGAGAACAGGCTGGAGAATATTGTTGTTTCCGGCGAGATAGAAGGTAATAATGCTATTGGCGGTTTCGTTAGCAGTGGTGGCTCCATTACAATTACTAACTGTCATTTTCACGGATCAATAACCGGTCATACAAGAGTAAACGGAATTGTTTCTAATGCCGGTGGCTCTGCCGTTATAACCGATTCAGGTTTTACCGGAGATATAACCGGAGCACATCAGTTTACTACCGGAATAATCTCTAATCTTCAACCTGGTGCAACTATCCGGGGTTGTTATTTTGACGGTAATCTGACCGGAGGCACAGATGCAGGTGGTTTAGTCGGTTGGAATTCGGGTTTAATAACCGAAAGCTATGCCACAGGAAGCATCATTTCTACATCAAGCAATGTGGGTGGTATCTCTTCACAGACTCGTGGTGAAGGGACTGTTTCCCGCTCTTTCGTCGACGCAACAGTCACCGGTGTCAGAAATGTTGGCGGAATTGTCGGTTATCATGGTGGGTCAACAAACTCCCCTGATGTAGTAATCACTGAATGCTATGTGCGTGGTTCTGTTGTAGGTTCAGACAATAATGAAAGTGATAATATAGCCGGTATAGCCGGTAGATCAGTCGGGGCAATAACTCACAGCTTTTCTTCTGCTAGAGTGTTAGGCCCTGATAATGGTACCAGTGGTTTGATTCACAGAAGAACCGGTGGTAATGTTACCAATAGTTATTGGGATAATGAAACCAGCGGTCAGGCTAACTCAGATGGTGGAGAAGGAAGGCTTACCAGGCAAATGACCTATCCTTACGACCAGCAAACTTATCAAGAATGGGATTTTACCGATATTTGGGAGGAAGACCGGCATGGTGTAAGAAATGATGGATATCCATATCTCACATGGCAGCCGCTTGTTACCTCTCCTAATCCGGATGTAGCTGCTGACCCTGACCCGGAAGACAGAGCTGATAATGTTTCGACAGATATAGAAGAACTGAGATGGACTTACACATCGACAGAAGTATTCAAAGACCCTGTAGGATTCAGGGTTTACCTTGATACTACCGATGAGTTTGATGATGATGACTATGTTTGGGTTGACTACGTTGAAGAGCAGGAAAACTATTCTACATCTCAAATACTGCCTGAAGAAATCGACTATAATACAACCTATTACTGGAAGGTGGTACCAACCACTAACGATCCTGATGATCGTTCATCCAATGAGAACAGACGTCTAAACGACAGGGCCTCACACCGACACAACCCGTTTATTCGTGGTGATGCTGCAGGTGTACCTACGTGGCGATTTACAACTGATCTGAACCCTATTCCTACAGCCGCTGCAGATCCTGACCCTGAAGATGAGGATACTGGTATTAATGTGACATTATCCGAATTGTCATGGAAACACCACGGGAATGAAGATCATGTAAACCCACTTGGCTTCAGGCTTTATCTGAACAAGTCAGGTGAATTTGGTGAAGACGATGAATATGAGTGGGTTCCCTTTGTCGCTAATCAGACTGACTATAGTAATAGTGATATAGTTCCGGAACAACTAGAATATGATCAAACATATTATTGGCAGGTTGTTCCTACTACCTCTGAACCTCAAAGAAACAGAAGGTTAAGCAACAGCGCAAGAGTTGAAGAAACCAATAAAACGGTTACTACTCGTAATGACGCAGATGGTGTGCCGGTATGGTCTTTTACCACTATTGAATCCGAAGCCTACCCACAGAATGCTGAAAACCCTAACCCTGAAGATAGGGGTGTTGGCATATCAGTCGGCTTGCATGAAGTATCTTGGGAGTATCATTCAGTTCCTCACCATATAGATCCGGTGGGTTTCAGGGTTTATATGAATACGACCGGTCAATTCGGAGCTAATGCTCCTCACGTTTGGGTCGAGTTTGAGGAAGGTGAAAAAGATTATTCGTCATCTGATGTCGTTCCGGATCCTCTTGATCCGGAAACTACTTATTATTGGAGAGTTATTCCGACAACAACTCACCCCGAAAATAGAACTAGCAGGAGTTCCAATAACAGCGAAAGAGGCAGCGGTAACCTCCGTGGTGATGCTCAGGACAGTCCAATCTGGAGCTTTACTACCGGAGAAACTGATGTTGACGATACAGAACAGATTTCACCATTAACTAATAGACTGGTCTCAAACTATCCTAACCCATTCAACCCGGAGACCACTGTCAGCTTTGAATTAGCCGAACCTGCTGAGGTTGTGATAGAGCTTTTCAATAGCAGAGGTCAGTTGGTAAGAACATTAGTGGATGATAGATTAGAAGCCGGTCAGCATCAAGCTCTGTGGGATGGAAATAACTATCAGCAAGAACCGGTTAGCAGTGGTGTCTATTTTAGTCGTATGACAGTTTATGATCAACATGTCGGCACTCAAAAAATGATGATGGTGAAGTAAAACTTCAGTAATATAAAACAAACCATAGATAATGAATCAAGGGGCGTATTAATGATAATATTACGCCCTTTTGATTTGAACAATAGTACAGCATCTAAGTAGAAACAAGTATGAAGCAACCATTATAAGCAATCACAGCCATTGGTGATTCTCGTCTCATCAAAACAGACTGAACTTGAGCACCGGTAGTTGGTCTAGGTAACCTTATGCAAGCCAATAAAAGAGAAATGAACTGGCCAACAGATCGTTGTATCAGATAAGAGTATTTCGTTTTAGGGAATAAAAGTTCCTAATATATTAAATAATGATGATAACTAATTAATAAAGTGGATTAAATTTATGGAGGAATACATGGAAAAGAGAAACAGGTTATACAGTCTATATCGATTGTCAATGTGGTTGACTATCTGTTTATTAGTGTTGGTTTCGGTAAGTAATGTTTTTGCTCAGATTCAGGTTGCCACAATTGAAGATTTAGAAGATGTTCGAAACAATTTGGACAGAGAATACATCTTAGTTGCTGATTTAGATCTCGGCAATATTAGAAACTGGCAGCCTATAGGAAATGAACAACAACCGTTTACCGGTGTTTTTAACGGTAACGGCCATAAGATTATCAATATGACGATAGCCCGGTGGGAAGATACAGCTGTAGGTCTTTTCGGTGCTGTGGATGGCGGTATGATAGAGAACTTGGGACTAGAAAGCAGGAATATAGTTGGCTGTACTTATGTAGGCGGTTTAGCCGGCATGATAACCAACGAATCTGTAGTTTCCGGCTGTTTTTCTGTCGCTAATATCACAGGCAACAGGGCTACAGGTGGACTAATAGGTTTTGTAACCAATGATTCGGAAGTACGCAATAGCTATACAGCCGGTTCTGTAGTCAGTGAAGTATCGGATGCGGCAGGCTTAGTAGGAATGCTGCAAAACAGCAGAGTGATTAACTGTTATGCGACAGCTGAAATCAATGGTTTAGAGAGTTCCGGAGGCTTGATAGGCGGCAGGATACTGGATAACACCGTAAGAAACAGTTTCTGGGATACCGAGGCTTCCAATATGGATGAATCCTTCGGTGGAGAAGGGCTTACATCAGCGCAGATGATTAATCGTGAATCATATCCAGATGCCTGGGATTTTGAGGATGTGTGGCAGATGAGAGACGGTGTTACCTATCCTTATTTGCAATCGCAGGATGAACCGGGCGAATACAATTATCCCGGCGGCGGTGGACCAACGAGCCTGACTGCCATCCCCGGAGACCATGAAATATTTTTAAGCTGGAATGAACCCTCTTCAGCGCTTCAGGAAAGTTTCAATATTTATCGTGATAATGAAGTAATAGCTAATATTGACGGAGAGAATACAGAGTACAGAGACGAGCAAGTACGTAATTATCAAGAATACAGTTATTTTGTCACTGCTGTGTGGGACGATGATACAGAGTCGCGCACCACTAATGAAGTGACTATTACACCTCATGAAGATTTTGCCGGAGGTGCAGGAACCGAAGATGAACCTTATCAGATAGAGACAGCGCAGCAACTCAATGATGTTCGTTATCAGCCGGAAGCATATTTTCGTCAGACAGCAGATATAGATTTAGGGACAGCACCCTGGAATGAGGACGAAGGTTGGCGTCCGATAGGCTATTTTGTTACACATTTACAGCAAAATATGTTCAAGGGATCTTATGACGGTAATGGTTTCATTGTTTCCGGTCTAACAATTAACCGTCCGGAAAGCAATCATATAGGTCTTTTCGGATATGTTTCTGATGCAAGATTTATAGATATTGATCTACAAGGTATTGAAGTAACAGGTAGTATGTTTGTTGGTGGTTTAGCCGGTATAGTCCTCGATGTTGATATTTCAGGTGTTAGAGTAGCCGGAGATGTCAGCTCCAACGTAGATTATATAGGAGGATTGATAGGCTACATGACCGATGGGCGAGTAAACGATTCCCACTTTTCAGGAACTGTACAAACTAATAGAAATAGAGTTGGTGGGCTGATAGGTCAGGCCCTAAATGGTGAATTTACTAATTGTAGTACAGATGCGGAAGTAACCGTTAACACCCGTTATGGAGGTGGGCTTATTGGAGTACTAAGGGACGGAGTTGTTGAGCACTGCTACGCTGTCGGCGAAGTTAACGGGGGGATAGAAGTCGGTGGCTTAATTGGTCAGAATAGGGCAACTGTTCGGCACTCGTTTTTTACAGGAGCTATGGTATCTGATAATATAGATGTTGGTGGGCTGATTGGAAAAAACTTTGGAGATGTGGTTGGTTGTTACTCAGATGCAGCGGTTAGAGGTACTAGAAATGTTGGTGGTTTGATCGGTGACAATCAGGGGCAGATAAGCGACTCTTATTCTATTGGTACAGTTAGCGGAACAGATAATCCTGAGACCACAAATATCGGCGGATTAGTGGGAGTAATGAATGGTGAT
>PWNZ01000152.1 GCA_003564135.1 Candidatus Cloacimonadota bacterium | reverse complement strand
TGCACAACTTTTTATCAGGAAAAAAGCCTTTTTATTTCAATGTATAGTTGGGTATGTGCAAATAAGACGAAAAGTATGGTTTTTGGATGGGATGGAGATGCCTGAAATTAACCCACTCCTGGAAACCCATTTTCCCTCCATCCTCAAATGCATCCACTTAAACTACGCGCTTATCCAGAATGATTTTAAATAATGGATAAAGCAATAAAAAGTGTGGATGAAATTTGTTCAGTAAAAAATATTAACATATTTTTAACAGTTTTTTAAAGGGGGTGTGGGACAGGGGCTTATGTGGTTTTAGCCGCCTGGTTTAAAGTTAATAGCTTTCTTTATTCAATATTTACATCATCTCTGCCAGATTTTGAAAAGTAAATCCATTTAACCCAAATTTTATAGTGTATGAAAAATATAGCAAAAATTTCAGGACTGATCATTTGCTTGTTTTTAATGGTTAGTGCCGTGGCCTTTGCAGATAAAGGACCTGTGGTAAAAAAATCAGGTAACATCACCTATATTGATATTGGAATATACCAGCCCAATGTGGAGGAATGTTATGGAATGTCGGTACCCGATATAGGGATTGAACTCGATTGGATAAAAATTTATCCCAATCCCAATCCTGGGCAGTTTACCCTTGAACTCAATCTTCACCAACCCGAGAAATCCCTGGTTATTCATATTTATGACATTGCCGGAAAAGTTGTATTCAGAAGTGTGGAAGCAACCGAAGGAAATCATTTCCACAAAGAACTTGATGTGAGCTTCTTTCAAAAAGGAGTTTACTTTATTCGCATAACAGGTAAAGATAAGGTTGGGGTAAAACAAATCATTATCAACTAAAAGGAGGAGGCAGATACAATGAAAAACATATCCGGAATTTGCATAATTGTAATGCTTTTTTCTTTGGTTTCTTTTAGCTCCTTTTCGCAAAAAGCATTTTATTTTGGTCCCGATGCTACTGTAAATGTAAACGACTCTGTAGTGATCCGTCTCAATGATTACCAGGGCGATATTCAATGGCAGAAATCATTAGACCTTGATGTCTGGGAGAATATTCCCGGAGCCGTGCATGATACTTTGCTTTTCGTATCAGATACTACTACTTATTTCCGTGCCCGGGTAATTGCGGGGGATTGTGACCCGTTTTATTCGGATACTACATTGGTGGGGGTTCATAAACTCAATGAAGATGTTAAGATTATTGATGAGTCTGAAACTGTATTAATCAGCGATTCAACAGATTTAGCAAACGGTATTTATCGATTCATTGGCCAGCTTGAAGGTGTACAAGTAGGGAGTGTAATATTAGGGCAGCAAGATGAAGGTTTTATGCGTAGAGTAACGGCAATACTGGAAAGAAGTAATGAATATGCTTTTGAAACTGAACAGGCCAATATGGAAGATGTTTTTGATGAATTAAGCTTGCAGGACTCCATATTAATTACACTCGATGCAAGTAAAACCTTTATACATGGTGGCAGACCTTTGCCGATTGAAGTACTTTATCTGCCACCGGGTGCAGAATTAAAAAAAGATAGAAGCGGTATAGATTTCTCAAATTCAATCATTTTTGAGGGAACCATTCAGGATGAAGAAAATGAAGACAATTATATTTATCTGAAGGTTGGAATAAATGAAGGATACGTCAATTTTGAGCCCCTACTTAAAAGAGAATTTGAGTATCGCAAGTTCATAAATATCCCTACCCGGCTTGACAGAATGCTGCTTACGGTTGGTGGAGCAATTGATGCAGCAATGTCAATTTACGTGGAAAGCGATGGACAGTTTACATATAGTAAGAAAATTCAAATTGCCAAATTTGAAGTTCCTGTTGCGATCGGGCCTGTTCCTGTTACAGCACAACTCATATTTTATATCGGGTTTAATGCATTTATGGAAGCTGAATTATATGCATCAGCTGGTTTTTCTGCTGATTATAGCGTTGAATTTGGCGGTGAATATATAAGAACTGCCAATCCACAGTGGCAAATTGTTTGGGAGCGCGATGCCAATTTTACACCTCACGAACCTGAGTTTTCGTTTTATGGCCATTTAACTGCAAAGGGATATATACAGCCTGAAATTGCCATGATGATTACCGGTATGGCAGGACCAACCTTTTCGGTTGACCCCTATCTGCGTTTTTTGGGTGAAGTGGATTTCCCTGAATGGTATTGGGAACTTGGCGCAGGCGTAGGAGGCCACCTGGGATTTCGTGTGGGTTTATTCGGATGGGATATTCTGGACGTAAACTTTGAATTATTTAACTGGGATAATGTTATTGCCAGTGGAACATCCGAAATTGAAATCGATTTACCAGTATTGGCAACTCTGCCTATTACCAGCATCACTTCCACCACTGCCCAATCCGGCGGCAACGTAACCAATGATGGCGGTGCAACGGTTACTGCCAGGGGCGTAGTCTGGAGCACAACCCCCAACCCCACCATAGAAAACAACCAAGGCTACACTACCGATGGCAGTGGTATTGGGGAGTTTGTAAGTAATCTGACCGGGCTTATATCTGAAACTATATATTATGTTAGGGCCTATGCCACCAATAGTGCAGGTACAGGGTATGGACAACAGGAAGACTTTACCACAGATGATAATGGCGGCGGCAACATCCAACCCGGCGAAGGCGTAACCGACATCGACGGAAATTTCTACCCCAGCGTTATCATCGGCAACCAGGAGTGGATGGCCGAAAACCTGCGCGTTACCCGCGATGCCAATGGCAACAGTATAACCCGCTATTGCTACAACAATGATGCAGCCAATTGTGGCCTTTACGGCGGCCTCTACACCTGGCATACTATAATGAACGGTGCCACCAGCAGCAACACCAACCCCAGCAATGTGCAGGGTATATGCCCCACTGGGTGGCATTTGCCCAGCGATGCAGAATGGACAGAATTGGTTGACTATGTGGTTGCACAAGGCTATCCCAATGATCTAAATAACCCCAACGGAGCCGGCAACGCCCTAAAATCCTGCCGCCAGGTATCTTCCCCTTTGGGTGGCGATTGCGCCACATCAGAGCATCCGCGATGGAATTCCCACAGCACCCATTACGGCACAGATGAGTTTGGCTTTTCGGCGCTTCCGGGCGGCACCCGGGGTACAAATGGCGCATACGGTAACCTTGGCGACTACGGTCGCTGGTGGTCTTCTTCCGAGACCTCGTCACCAAATGCCTGGTACCGGTACCTCTCCAACGATTACGGCAATGTGCGCCGTTACGGCAATAGTAAGGGGTTAGGTTTTTCTGTTCGTTGTGTCCGGGATTAATAGACTATTTGGCTATTTGACAATTTGACAATTTTAAATTACCCCGCGTTAGCGGGGTCGAATTTTTTTTTAATGGCACTATATGACGAACTCCCTGTTTTTAAAGCAAGTTATGATTTGCTGCTCGATGTTTATCATTTTTCATCAACGCTTACAAGAGAATATAAATATACTATAGG
>PWNZ01000185.1 GCA_003564135.1 Candidatus Cloacimonadota bacterium | reverse complement strand
AGATGTATTCCTAGAGGCGATTTCCGAAGCCGGCTATGAACCTGAGCGCTTGTCCGTCAACGAAAAACCGCAAGTGTGACTCGATTTGTTTGGCGTTCCTGCGGGAACGCTTTTTTCTTGCCGATCGGCGCCGACGATCGGCATATGTGTTTGCCTGGTTGAGGCTGCAAGTTGTCAACTCGCAGCGTGATAACATTGACTTTTCGTGACTTCTCGATTATCCTTGAGCGTGGTAAGGCTGTTTTTGGTCTGCGGGAGTTGGTGTCTGGATGCTCAAATATGTACTGATGCGCATAGTCTGGCTTTTTTTCATCCTGATGGTTATGATGACCGTCTTGTTTTTTGCGCTCGGTTTTGTCGAGACGGCCCAGCTCGATGTCTCATTGCTTGATCGCATTATCATGATTCACGCCGATTACCGGCGGTATCTGTTCGCGATTGCGACCGAATGGGATTGGGGCGTTACGAAATACAACTGGCCTGTCTGGGACGAACTGCTGCGCCGCAGTGGTTTCACCATCCGCTTGAACGCGATCGCACTGGTATTTTATACCGTTTTCGGGTTTGTCTTCGGAATCCTCGGCGCTTTATATAAAGGAAGATTGTTCGATCGCATCATCGGGTTGTTCATTCTCGTATTTTCCTCGGTACCGGCTTTTGTGATGGTGTTGATGCTGATTCTGGTTTTCGGGTATACCCTGGAGTGGTTGCCACCGCAGGATGCGTTTACCGGTGGGTGGTGGATGGAGGTCAAGAAGTTGATCATTCCGGTCCTTTCCATTTCAGCGCTACCGCTTGCGCGTTTCACCAGGGTGATCCGTGGCGAGATGATCGAGGCGTTTTACTCCGATTATATCCTCTTGCTGAAAACCAAGGGTCTTAATACCCGTAAGATCATCACGCATCACTTGATCAAGGATTGTTCAGTTCCTTTGTTGCCGCAAGTATTGCCGATGGTAATATATACGATTGTCGGTTCCTTCATTGTTGAAAGCGTCTATGGGACCTCGGGGATGTCGCGCTGGCTTTTCAACTCGTTGTTCAGTTTCTCGGGCGGTTCTGCCTTTGTGAATGTCAATCCGCCTTCGGTGATGATGATCGGTGTCTTTTTGACCTTTATTACTCTTGTAATCGGATTGATTGTCGATATTCTTTATGCGGTTTTGGATCCAAGGATTCGGTTGGGGTCGAAAAAGGCGTCCTTGTAGTTATGAAAGGTCACACTTGTGTGGCCTTTTTTTGTCGTTCGATAGTTTTTTTGAGAGCTGGTTTCGAAAAGATGCCTTCGGTTCTTTTAGCAACGTCTTTTGGTGTTCAAAGTACCGTGAAGATCGGGCTTTTTATAAAGAAGGCTTGTAATTTGGCCGCGTTTTCTAAAGTAACCTTGACTTTTATAAATAAAAAGATTACTATGATACCTATAGTAATTTTCATTTGGAGGGTTTTAAAGCGGTACCGTGCAACATTCACTGTGAGGTGAAGACATGAAAAAATATTTGCTGATTCGCATCATTTTTCTATTGTTTATACTGATTGTGACAATCGGGGTCATGTTTTTTGCCTTGCGCTGGAGCATGCTTAGACGCATGGATGTATCCGCTTTTGATAAGACCATCTTGATCTTGACACAGATGCGGCAGTATTTTGAAGAGATTCTTTCTTCTTGGAACTGGGGAACCGCCCGTATGGGTGGGGAGGGTGCTTGGGCGACGCTGATGACAAAAGCGCCCTTATCGCTACGTTTTACGTTTGCGGCGGTACTGTTCTATACGGTTTTCGGCATTCTTCTCGGGATTTTGGCCGCGGTCATGCGCGGGTCATTGGTTGATAGTATCATTCAGACGTTTGTTCTCATCTTCAGTTCGATTCCCGCGTTCATCGCGGTCATGCTGCTCATTTTATTTTTTGGCTATTATCTCGAATGGGTTTTTCCGGTGAATCCGTCCATACACCTGCATGGCTATTGGGGTTGGTTCAAGGGTATGCTCATTCCAACGCTCGCAATCGCCGGGCTGCCTTTGTCGCGCTTCATCCGTTTGATTAGAGCGGAGATGATCGAGGCTTTTACTTCTGATTATGTCTTGTTGTTGCGAACCAAAGGGTTGAAACGGCGTCAAATCATCTCCAAGCACATGATCAAGGATTGTCTGGTGCCCTTGTTTCCGGAGATGTTGCCGATGTTCATCTATACCCTCATCTCAGCGTTCATCATCGAGATGGTCTATAATGTCTTCGGCATTGCCCATTGGCTGTTTTGGTCCTTGTTCCAAACGGCACCGGGCGGGGGTTATTTCGTCAGTATCGATTTACCTTCGGTTTTGGCGATTGGTGCCTTTTATACGGCGATGACTTTGGTGATGGCTTTAGTGTTCGATATTTTCCAGGTTGTGGTCGATCCTCGAATCCGTTTTGATACGAAGAAGACCCAAAGTTGAACTTGATTTTTATCCATTTTTTACGGATTCGGTGCTACTAGGTACCCCTTTTCATTTCTCCTGTGCTCGATGCATTTACAAATACATGGTCGCCGTGAACAAGATGCGTGAGGATGTCAGGCTTATCAAGCAAACAGACGTTTGTTTGTTGTCCTTGATGTGAACTTGAAGGCGGTCACGAAACTGTCATAAGGAGGGAATGACATGAAGAAATATTTGCTGATACGAATCCTTTTTCTGTTTTTTGTTTTCATCTTGACACTAGCTGTCATGTTCTTTGCATTGCGTTGGTCTCAGCTGAGACGGATGGATGTACCCAATTATGATAAGACGCTACTAATTTTAACGCAAATGCGACAGTATTTTGCCGGAATAATTTTTTCTTGGGATTGGGGAAAAGAACCCCATCTAGCGGGACTGGGAGAAGATGTTTGGACGGTTTTATTGTCCAAAGCACCCTTGTCACTGCGATTTACATTTTCGGCGGTTTTTTTCTATACGGTTTTTGGCATTCTTTTAGGGATTTTGGCGGCGGTTATGCGTGGTTCATGGGTTGATAAGATCATCCAGACAATCGTCCTTGTTTTCAGTTCGATTCCAGCGTTCATCTCGGTCATGCTGCTCATTTTATTTTTCGGCTATTATCTCGAGTGGGTTTGGCCGACGAACCCGTCGATTCATATTCATGGTTATTGGTACTGGTTTAAGGGGATGATCATTCCGACTCTCGCAATCGCGGGGCTGCCTTTGTCACGGTTCATTCGTTTAATCAGAGCGGAGATGATCGAGACCTATAACTCCGATTATGTCTTGTTGTTGCGAACCAAAGGGTTGAAACGCCGTCAAATCATCTTCAAGCACATGCTCAGGGATTGCATGGTGCCCTTGTTTCCGGAGATGTTGCCGATGTTCATCTATACGGTCGTCTCAGCGTTCATCGTCGAGATGGTCTATAATGTCTTCGGGATTGCCCATTGGCTGTTTTGGTCGTTGTACTCGCCCGAACCCGGTGGCAAGTATATGGTTAGTATCGACTTGGAGCCTGT
>PWNZ01000223.1 GCA_003564135.1 Candidatus Cloacimonadota bacterium | reverse complement strand
TCTTTTTCTCAATCAGTGAACATTACAGAATCATTTAAAATGCATTTCAATGAAACCGTTAAGACAGTCCATAAAACTGATAATGCGGATGATAAAAGAGCTCTTTTAAATGAATCATTCAATAAAATGATTGCCACCATTGATCGAATTGAAGCGCTGGCATCCCTAACTGAGGATGAAAGCACCATACTCGCATCCTTTAGATTTGATTTGACAGAAAAACTAAGCGAATTAAACGGTTTGGATGGATTTGACCAGATCGTGGATAGCGATCTGAATGATTTCTCCAATTTCTCCCAAGATATGATTGAACAAGCTAATCGTACCATAACCATTGGTGTTACTACAGCGCTATTGATCCTGATTATACTGTTGCTTTTGTAGCATAAAGCATGCTCACTATATGAGTTGAAATTGCAAGAGAGAGGAGTCCCATTCTGCCGCCATCCGGATACATTACGATGGGCAGCAGAGGGGACTTTCTTCATTTAATTCTTGCAGCATCCTCTTATCCAATTCGTGGCTTCTGATTAGCAGTGATGAATCCAAACATTTAAACAGATGAAATACCCATGGCGGCTTTCCGCCACACAGAAGCATGATTGTAATCAACATGGGCATTACATGTGACCTCTTGAAAAAAGATTATAAACACATGAAATACCTGGTTTTTAGTCTAATTTGCATAATCGGACTCATTTTGTCGGCATGCAGCCACTCAACTGAATTGACCGGTGGATACCTGCCGGAAAATCGAACAGTTGTGGACTATTCGGTAATCTATTATATCCATGCTGACTCTGATTATCTCTATCATGGTCCGGAAGGTCAGCCGATACGGGAAAATTCCGGTGTTCTTGCGACCGCAATTGAAGTAGCCGAACAAGCCCGATCAGGTGAAGTTTTTATTTTTCAACAGCGGCCGGAAAGAAAACTATTCGGCCTTTTTTCGCGAGGAAGCAGCCGGTTCTATCACTACAGATATGGGCTATTAATCAACCGGTATGAATATCGCCACCCGGATAAAAAGGAAGACTTTCTTGCCACCGAAGCACAACTAGTGAATCAATACCGGGCTCATAACCGGTCTGATAATCATCAGAGTTTCTTTCTCTATTTTGGCCACGAAATCCCATCGGTAAACGGCACAGGCTACCACCGATCTATACCTGGTATAGATGTGAATACCATTGCACTTGCAAATGGTGCTCAGAACTTTTTGCTATCAGATGAGGATCGGTTTGATCTGGTACTCCTCTCTACATGTAATAATGGAACACCTGCAATGGCTGAATTTCTGATGCCGTTTACTTATGTAATGCTTGCCTCTCCGCAAAACCTGCACTTGTCACACTTTGATTCCAGCAGAATGACCCTCTTGGAAGAGGAACCGGGGATTTCATCACTGCAATTGGGACATGCTATGGCCGAGCAGACGTATCAGCGGTTGGATACTACGGTTCATTCCACCATAACAATTGCCCTTTATGATTTTAATGATGCACGGACCTATATCAATATGCTTACCTCGCTCACAGCAGCAAAAAACGTCTCAGATCGATCCATGCAATTCAAGGATAATGTGGATTGTGCGGAGTTGTTATTCCTGGATCCTGAAAGTTACTCTAAAGGTGTGGTAACATGGTACAAACCGTCGCGGTTTGGAAGGCCCTCGGATCAGCTTATACATTCTGGCTGGGGGTGTAAACCGTGAGTGAATCCGGGATAAGTCAATATAGCAACAAGGCCTTGCCCGCGTCCCCGGTTAATGTACCGGTGGCATCCAAAACGTAATATTTACTCTCCACTGATATGCAGATTGAAATCACATTTTGCGGGAATCATTCTTTCGAAGACCGGCATTACACTAAATACCGGCGCTTCACTTAATGGCCGTATATTAGCTCAAAATGCTGCTATTTTCGATGCCAATACAGTAGTGGAAACACAATAATCAAGATGTCTGTAAATGCAGAGATGTGCATTTATAATTTGAAGCATCCAAAGCAGTTCTATTGAAAACAGAACTGTTTTTTTATTGTGCCGTACATGGTAACCAACCCAGTTGTGAAGGTCCACTGTGGGGATTTTTAATCGCCAACCACCGGCCTTCTTATTTCAAGGAACCAAAAGATATAAGAGTGAAGAAAATAGTAAATCAGTGAAATTTGTATCAAAGCCGGCTTCTTATGTAATGATTCTGAAGTTAATTCAACACATTTTAATTGAGTGAATTATATTCAAGCTTACATCGCATTTTGCGGCAACAACCTGGTTACGGTACCGGTGATTCAGGAAGCAGCACCGCGATTCCGTTACTAATTAAAATGCTCGGCAACCTATATCTATTCATTTTGAAAACACTAAATCCAATGCAATGAAAACATATCACATTATAATCTTACCAGTACTAATCCTGGCTTTATTGTTTGCAGGATGCAGTAAATTGAGCAACACCACCAAGGGTACGGCAATCGGAGCCGGAGCCGGCGCAGGTGTAGGAGCCCTTGCGGGAAAAGCACTTGGTTCTACCGTGAAAGGCGCTCTCATTGGCGCTGTTGTTGGCGGGGCGACCGGCAATATTATTGGCCATCGAATGGATCAACAGGCAAAAGAGCTTGAACAAAGCTTAAGAGATGCTGAAATTCAACGGATTGGTGAAGGCATTGCCATTACTTTTGATTCAGGATTACTCTTTGGATTTGATTCATCCGTAATTCAACCTGATGCAAGGGCTAACCTCACCCAGCTGGCTGCCAGTCTGAAAGAGTATCCTGATTCAGATATCGTGATTGTGGGACATACAGACAGCCGGGGAAGCGAGGAGTACAACCTGAGCCTCTCAAACCGGCGCTCAGAAGCAGCCAAAACCTACCTTGTTTCCCGGGGCATACCATCTTCACGTATACAGGCCCAGGGTCGCGGTGAACTTGAACCCATAGCTGATAACAATCTTGAAGAGGGTAGAGACCAAAACCGAAGAGTAGAAGTTGCAATCATTGCAAGTGAGGAATATGTCAATCGCATTCAGGCAGAAAACCGGTAAAAATAAAAGAAAGAAAACTATGTCGGAATTATTGAATCTCTTTCTCCACAGCTATGGATAGCACCGGGAAAGCCCCTTCCGTCTTTCGTGCTCCCTCCGGGATTAAACATTTCAGGTTTTCCAAAAAATTTGGGGAACTCCATTATAATTCTGATTCTGTCAGTTGGAGATAAAATTTCCATCCTGCCATATTAGAATCGGATATTCAACAGTTATCATCCAGATGGTACCTCAGTCAAGTTCCGGTATATTGACTTCAGCGGAAGCGTCCGACACTCGTTGAAGTTTAATAATATTCGATACATGGTAGGGATTTGTCACAGTTCCATCCCCTGTATTAAATATCGCTTTGCCAATGAAATGGCACGGTATGATCAGACACTACGCTCCCCCTCCGATTGCCCGTTTAATAGTTATATGGGATTCTGAGAGGAAGCGCTAGTAGTGTCTGTGGGGGGGGAGCCCGATAAAACTATTGGAGTATCAACGCTCCGAAATAATTCCATGCTCATCGGATATAATCACTTCCACACGTCGATTTTGCTGCCGCCCGGCTTCGGTGCTATTACTGGCTACAGGTTGTGATATACCTATGCCTTGAATTCTGATACGCCGGTCAGAAATTCCGAGACCAACGATGGCTTGCTTCACTGCATTTGCTCTACGTTCAGATAGAGCCTGGTTGTATTCATCTGATCCGATGTTGTCGGTATGTCCTTCAACCAGAATATTACGCTCAGGGTATTCCTCCATAAATTTGGCCAGATCCCTGATTGTTCGCAAACCACCAGATTTCAAAGTTGCCTCATTAAAATCAAAGGTTACATCACCCAGTGTGAGAACCAGGCCGCGTTCCGTTTGAAGAGCTTCGAGTTCCCCGACCCTTGCGGCCAGTTTATCTGCTCTTAGACGGGCTTCTTCGGTGGATGCTCGTTCCCGCTGCATTTCTTGCTCGGCATTACGTGCCCTCTCTTCAGATGATGCTCGTTCCCGCTGCATTTCTTGCTCGGCACGTCGTGCCCTCTCTTCAGATGATGCCCGTTCCCGCTGCACTTCTTGCTCGGCTTTACGTGCCCTTTCCAGAGCATGCTGTGCTTCACTACGCCGAACTTCAATCAACACTTGCTGCCGTTCTGTTTCCGCCCTGCCAATTTCGTTTTCTGCAGCATGTAACATAGCGGTCTCCCGGGCAATCATGGTTCTTTGCATTGCCAGATAAGCATGATGCTCAACATCAACTTTGTCTGCTTTTGCTTCCCAGAGTCTCCGGCTCATTTCAAGTGTTTCTTCTGCTTCTTTAAGGGCGACCGGAGCAAACCGCACAATGATTTCATCCTGTTCGGCAGTTTTATAAGCAGTATTCGCTTCTTCCAGAAGCGGGTTTTGAGCAGGCGGACCGCCGCAACTTGCAAAGAACAGGAACAGGGGTAATACTAAAAAGAATGGATGATAGATCCGTTTCATTAGATTTTCCTCAGTTTTAATTGATGTTTTCACTTTTTCTTCCGATCTCTTCCCGCAGGGTCCGGATATTTTCTCTCAACTCAGCTACAATTTTTTGAGACTGGGCAGAGAGCGTTTTCATCTGGGCAAGCTCAGCATCGACCCTGGCATGTTCGAGCAATCGAAGGGCGTGTTCGTACTCTTTATCTTCCACAGCCTTTTGGGCCTGCTCCAGTTTTTTTCTCGCCTCACGTATTTCAAGAGGGGCATGATCGTTGGCTCCCGCCTGCTCAGCTTGTTGGATCACCATCTGTGTTTCCGTGAGTTGTTGAGTGGGCTGATTAGTACTTCCGCAGGCTGTTAGAAGCACTGCATATGACATCAACAATCCAATACCAAATATCTTTGCAAATGAATTTGGGTAATGTTTCATTTTGAACTCCCGTTTTTTTTGTAATAATCTGATTGTGAATTGCACATTATTTATGACATGTGCGTTGTAATAAGAAGATTTTAAAAATCGTATTGTTATTCAATTTCGGCGTTCTATGGATATCTAGCTTTCACATATTTACATATGGTTTTTATCCTTTTGAACTTGATATTGAGTAAATTTTACTTTTTATGTCTTCAATTTCAATATGTATTAAAACAGGATTTATTCCATTACATTTAAGGAGTATATATTTATATATAACACTGGTTTTAATATCACAAATACATATATTATTATCATACGGTTTTATGCAAGATCCCCTAAATATGGTATGATATTTTTCTCTCTTTTTAAAGATTATTGCTTATCACAGGAATATAGATTTCAAAAGTTGCTCCTTTACCCGGCTTGCCGGTAGCGGTGATAATGCCGTTGTGATTGTTCACAATTTTTTTCACAATGGCCAATCCTATTCCGGTTCCCGGGAATTCATCTTTGCTGTGCAGTTTTTTAAAAAATTCAAATATCACTTTACTGTGTTTTTTTTCGAAACCGATGCCATTGTCCGAAAAAGTAATGTGACAGTACATTTTATCCGGTGATAGGCCCTTCGATTTCAGTTTGCTGCCTGCGGCAATGGCGCTTTTTACTTTTATTACCAGAGGTACGCCGGGTTTGGCAAATTTCAATGCATTGCTGAAGAGGTTGTCCACGAGCTGTTGGAATTGAAATTCGACAATATCCACATTGCTGAGCGTGCCGGTTTCAACGGTTACATTTTTTTCATCCAGGATGTCTTTAAAATCGGCCTTAACCTTATCGACAACAGTAGCCAGGTCGGTGGACTTAAAGTTTCTTTCCGTAGTGGCCAGGCGGGAGAAAGTCAGCAGATCTTCAATCAGTTTTTGCATCCGTTGCGCTGCATCAAATATCAGGTTGAAATATGAAACTCCCTTAACCGATAAGTTTTGACGTTCTTTATCGAGTATCCTGTCTGTAAAGATTTGAATCTTCCGTAACGGCTCCTGCAAGTCATGGCTGGATATATAAGCGAATGCTTCCAGTTCTTTATTCACCTTTACCAGTTTTTCATTTTGCAGCAACAGTTTTTCATTAACATCCCTCAATTCAACGGTGCGTTGCTTGATTATTTCTTCCAGCTCTTTGGTGTGCAATTGCTGAATGTTCCGTCTTTTCCTTCTTTCAATTTCCTGTTCCGTAACATCTTCGATGGACAGCAATATTAATTGTTCTGCTTTATTTTCACGTGGTACCTCACAGGCATTAAGAAGCAGAATCAACTCACCTGTTTTTGGGAAAATATGAGTCACTTCAAAATCATTAATTTTTGATTTTTCCGGAATGATTTTCTCCAGCAAGTTTCGCAATTTCGGAATATCAAAATGTTTGTCGGCAAGTTCATAAATCAGAACACCAACTGTTTCCTCTTCACGCAACTTGAACAGTTTATAAAAAGCACTATTTGCCGTTTTCACCCGTAAATATTTATCCAGAACCAGCAGGGGTTCACGAATGTTTAAAACAATAGCTTCGGAATAGTTTTTTTCCGACTCCAACTGCTTGTTCAAGCTCACCATTTCATGATTGACTACAATCAGTTCTTCATTGGTACTTTGAAGCTCTTCCTTACTGGTCTCCAATTCTTCGTTTAAACTCTGAAATTCTTCGCTGCTGCTCAGTAGTTCTTCATTGGCACTTTGAAGCTCCTCGTTGGCCGCTTCCTGCTCTTCCGTTATGCTGCGCATATTTTCACGAGTCTCTACAAGCTCCCGCCCTAACTGCTTTATGCGCAGCTCATTTTTACCTGCTTTTGTTATTCCTCCTTTCTTAATCCCGGTTCCGGCAGGCAGCTCATTGTCTTTTGAGACATCGTCATGGAAAAGAACCAGGTAAAACGGTTCCATGGTGTTGGGTAGCGGAATGCCTTCAATGGTAACCGTATGCAAATGACCATCTTTGTCAAAGGGTATGTTTTCTTTTTTAATCGCAACCTTTTCCTTTTTTACTTTATGCAATATATTCCGCAGTTCAAAAGCCAGGCCATGTTTTGCCATAACCATCAGATTATGACTTGGTTTGCCTGATGTTTGTTCCAGATAGTTGCTTGTACTGCCACGAAACTGCACGATATCCATAGCTCCATTTACTACCACACCTGCCGGCATATACCGGCTGAGCATGATGTCGTCTGCCGTTTTTTGAAATTCGGAATGCATCTTTTGGGATTCAGGCTTGTTGTCGGATTGGTCAAGGGCCCGTTCGAATCTCGGACTGATGACATGCATGAACTTGCTTGGTGTATCCTTGCGCGTGTATATTTTGTCATTATTGACACTCGCGACAAACAGCTCTGGAAACCCGGCGGCAGATTCGGATTTGCCGAGAAGCAGATATCCTTTCAGATTCAATGCATAATGAAAGGTGACATGCGCCTTCTTTTGCAGATAGAGGTCCATATAGATAAGCACATTCCGACAACTTATCATATCCATTTTACCGAAAGGCGGATCTTTTAAAAAATCATGGCAGGCGAATACGCACATATCCCTTATGCGTCTGTTTACCTGAAAATGGCCATTGGTTTTTGTAAAAAAATCATTCAAGCGTTTAGCAGATACCCCATCCAGTTCAAGCGCTGTATACATACCGGCACGAGCCTTTTCGATTGCAGGTTCACTGATGTCGGAGGCAAAAACCTGAACTTTATGACCGGAACCCATTAAAGCGCGCTTGTCCAGATATTCCTGAAAGCTGATAGCTATGGAGTAGGCTTCTTCGCCCGTACTGCAACCGGCGACCCAAATCCGAATGGATTCACCAGGCAATTTATTTTTTACAATTCGTGGTATTATTTTTTTACTCAGAAGGGCAAAGGTATCCGGATCACGAAAGAAGGATGTTACCGGGATTAGAAAATCCTGGTATAACACATCCTGTTCCTTTTTATTTTTTCTTAACCAGATGAGGTATTCCGCAGGTTTTGTATTCTTGGTGATCAACATCCTTCGCAGGATCCTTCTTCGAATTGTGGTCTGCTTATAGTATGTAAAATCGGTTCCCTTACGGATTCGCAGCACAGAGATTATTTTTCTGAAAACTTCCTCATCATCCAACTGCGGATCGTCATTATCTTCAGCGTCGGTATTAATGAAGTTCATAACTTCCAGCAGCTTCCCCGGTATTTTATCCGGTGAAAGTATAAAATCAACTACACCTGCATGGATGGCGCTATTCGGCATATTCTCATACTTTGCTGAAGCTCCGTCCTGCGCAAAAGTAATTCCTCCTTGATTCTTTATCGCTTTTAAGCCCAGCGTGCCATCTGTAGCTGTACCTGACAAAACCACCCCAATGGCATATTCCTTGCGCACTTCTGCCAGCGAAAAAAAGATGGTATCAATGGGCAGATATCGTTCCGTTTTACTTTTTGGAGGACGTGGAACAAGCTTTAAATGGCCGTTTTCAGCTACCATGATTTTGTTGCCGGGCATAACATAAATGTGATCAGGAGCTAATTCTGTTGCGTCCGAAATTTCCAAAACAGGAATACTCGTAACTTTTTGAAGCAACTCGGGCAACAGACTTTCATGGGTGGGGTCCATATGCTGCACAAGTATATAGGCCATTCCGGAATCTTCCGGTATTGCTTTGAGCAACATTTTAAACGCCTCCAACCCGCCTGCAGAGGCACCGATACCTGCAATGGGAAATCGATGATCTGATTTAGTTGCTGCCGGCTGACGATTTTTTGATGGCTTCTTTGCTTTCAAATAAAAATGATTAAGAGTCGACTTTTAGAATGAAATTCTTTTTATCCGGCAGTGAGATATTATCCTCTGAAATCAATACAAGTACTTTATAGATCAACTCTTTGAGATGCCGGAATTTATTGGGTTTGCGGATATAGTAGTGCGCTGCGTCCTTGTAAACCTGCCTGATCCTTTCCTTATCATTTGCCGTTGTGAAAATGATTACCGGAATATCCTGTAATGTGGCAGAACGTTTGATTTCACCCAATGCCGCAAAACCGTTTTTTCTGGGCATGTTGAGATCAAGGAAAAGCACATCGGGAAGTTTAATTCCTTTTTTATTGAGCCACTCCAGGAGTTGTTCACCATTTGTAACTGTAAACAAATTCACTGATACCGGCAATTCCGCTAATACTTCCTCAAAAAGAAGACAATCGGCATTGTCATCTTCGGCAAGCAGGACAGTCAGCTTTCTCGTGATGAGTTTATATTCACTATTGTTTTTCATTTTTCAAAGTAAACAAGTAAGGTATTGCATAGCATATACCGTTGCATTTCATGTGTTTAAAAACTTTGGATTCATAAGGTCACATAGAATTCACATGACAGGATATAATCATGCCCATGTTGATTACAATCATGCTTCTGTGTGGCGGAAAGCCGCCATGGGCATTTCATCGGATTATCATTTCTTCATTCTATATGTCTGCAAATTCCAATGTTCTGTATTTGCACTTCTCATACAGAAGATTATCAGAAATTGGATGAAGACCCTTACATGTAACCTTTAATTGGTTACATAGTTTACAGCGAATGAACGGCGAAGGGATTATACCACGGTTCACACAATGGATTTGGGTGCGGGGATGCCCGACATGACATAACCGCTGTAAGAACTCATGAATACTGCAATACTACCGGTCACCACCATTGCTATTCCGTTTCCGTTTAATTTCCAGAAAAAAGTAAGGTGAGAGCCCTGTAAATTTTTTAAACTGTGCGATCAGGAGATTTTTATTTTTGTATCTAAGCGAATTGGCAATTTCAGGTAACGTTAAATCACTATACAATAGCAATTCCTTCACTTTTTCAATTTTTTGCATGACAATGTAATGCAAAATGGAAATGCCCTTTACTTCAGAAAATATTTTCAACACGTAGTCACTTCCCAATGCAATTTCTTTATTGATAATTTCATCATATGAAATATTTGGCAGCCTTTCCGAAGTATGGATTACGTCATTGACTGAAGTAATGATCCTGTCAATGAGCATGCTGTCACCCTCATCAAGAAGTTCTATTCCCGTCTTTTTAAGATTCTTTTTTAGTGCATCCAAACGAACCTGTGCAACATCCTCATAAAATTCAATTGCATGATCAGAAACCTTGTGGCTAATACCAAGTTTTTTCAATTCAGATTTCGCAATCCCCTCACAGCGCAAGCTTACCATGTATTTTGCATAAAGCTTTTTTCTCGCCTTCTTCAATTCGTGTTGTACATTGGTCTTTACTGCAATCATTTCCGGTTAGTGATTATGTGTTAACATTGTAATTTCATATTGGATGTCAAAAGCTCCTGTGATGCAGGTTGGCTATTTCGATGATACGGTGTCACCTTTTTCCAGGTCAGAGATTATCATACAGCAAAAAGCAAGACGGGCTGCTGCGCACTGCCATCCACTTACACGCCATTTCTTCTGATTTTGGATATGAACTTAGAACCATAACAGAAAAAACCATTACATAATTATGAAAATGAATTTATACATTTCACAGGTCTTCGAGATTTCTCACCCTCTTCAACTTCATATTTTTGAAAAAGCTTGGAGTAAAACCGGTAATTTTTTTGAACTGATTGGAAAGATGGGCTACGCTGCTGTAGTTTAATTTATAAGCGATTTCAGTCAGGTTATCTTCGTCATACAGTAGCATTTCTTTAGCTTTTTCAATTTTATTCAAAATTATGAATTTCTGAATCGTCATTCCTTTGACTTCTGAAAAAGTGTTTGAAAGATAGGTGTAGTCGTAGCCCAGTTTTTTGCTGATATATTCAGAATCATTTACATTGGGTAAATCCTCTGCGTGGTGGATCAACTCGACAATCACATTCTTTATTTTTTCAACCAGGATATTTCTTTTATCGTCAAGCAGTTCCAGGCCCGACTTGGCAAGACTGTTTCTTAATGCCTCCCGTTGGTCCATTGTGATGTCATCCTGGATTTCAACCACACCAAGTTCCACAGTGACATCATCCATGCCAAGTTTATGCAACTCTTCTTTAACCAGCATCTTGCAACGCAAACTGACCATGTATTTTATGTACAGATTCATGTGTTCATGATGTTCTGATTCAAAAATGACAGATGGAGCATTCTTGGGTAACACATATGCCAGTGGCTCCATGCTAGTCCGGCATCGATCAAACATGTTTCGCACATCAGCTTTCACAACGGCCAAAAAGAAAACGTAGCTGATATGAAAATATACTTTTTTTTGGGGGTCAGTTCAAAGTTTCGGTTAATTCATATTTCACATGCTCACTTGCCAGGGAATCCATTTCCATGAGTAGTTTTCCATTTGTCCTGTTATGCATTTTATCAGAGTAGCATATTAAAACCATATTTGACGCCATCTGTTATAATGCAATGGGCAAGAGTTACATATGTTACGGGTTTTTGGGATGCCGCTGCCGCAGACCGGCGGCTCCATCAGACGTGCCGGCAAACCCGGCCGTTGCCGTCAGGAAAATGAACGTGGCCAACGGTACCGCTGCGATGCAGCACCTGTTGAAATCGTTACCAAGTCTCCATTGGATTTTTTTCATGTCTGTTACAAGCGTGGTTGGGAAATAGTGAAGGTTCGGTGGATGTGGATGTATTCCTGAAATCAACAAAAATGACTGATATGACTTGCCTGTAGGCTAATCAGTTAATAACCCCATCCTCTTCACACAAACTGAGGATTTATCGGATAGATTCTCGTCTTTTTGTGGGGTGGAAATGCCACCCGGGCCCGGACAACCCTCCTGTTTGCTATTAATTTACAGTCAGGTGCATGGAGTTGCTCATGTTACTACCTTTGATGCGTACTCAAAAAAAACGCCACTGCCATGCGAACCTGCGCAATCAACTTGTACATGAAGCCCTGGACCCTGTCCTCGTGACAGGCAGCCCTCCTTCGGTCCGGGTTATCATCCCCCCATCCCCTCCCATCCGTGCTATCCTCAGCGGTAGTTTGACGGGACAGCATTTCACCATCAACAGAAAACTGATAGCCGATGCGATCCGTTTTGCCGATATCCGCCGGGACGATCTGGTCCAGGATATCGGTGCCGGGAAAATATCATCCCGGTTGATGGTTAGTTCAACAAGCCTGCACGTTTTTCCAGGCGTGGTGTCACCGTGACTCATATTTTGTCTCTTACTCTTTGATGCATACGACGCTCCCCTTGTCAGAAATTCGTACTAAATATCTGACAGATTACTTCATTGATCCAATCGCGGCATGTGTCGAATAAACGACATATACGGCTCACAAATACTATTGAACATGAGCCGATTAAGTTTTATAATTGGCTCATGAGACGATATAACTGGCAACAAACCGATTGGCCGCAATTCACTTACAGTCTTTCCGGACTTGAGGATAAACTATTTGCATTTACAGAAAAAATTGGCCGTATATCGGGAATAGTGGAAGCATTGCCGGTAGATATCCAGCAGTTAGTCGATATTGGAGCATTTGTACGCTATGGAAAAGCAGGAGGAAGATGTACCAGCTATCGTGTAAATCTATGAGATTGTTTGTTGGGCTAAAGCTGCAAGGAATTGATTGGCACGCACCTCATTTTGGCACCTTCGGCCCAAGTACCATATCAACTAATTGCCCGGAAAAAAGAATAGCCAAATGGCCGTCATCGAGACACATCCCCAAATCACGGCGAGCACAGAAAACACAAACCTGATCCTGCTTCTTTTCTTCGAGGCAAAAAATCACGTATTCAATAAAGTCCTCAACAACCTGTCGCTCGGTGTGCAAGAGTTCCAAGCCAACAGACTTTTTCGCAACGCCGAAAGCTCTCTGCCACATTGACGCATAGGAATCAAAAACTGGAACGTGGCCATTGAAATAGAGCTCGTTGAACTTAAGCTTCTCAATGACGACGTTGCCGTGAAGCAGGTCGTTCCTCTCATTCACGAGTGAGTGGTAACGCCTGCAGGAGTCATGTTTGTAGTCTATATCGGACTGAAAACCGATGCAGTTGTGCGAAAGGCTCTTGATTCGGACGTCGGTGGGCTGTCTGATCAGGTTCTCTCTCAATCTGTCGTCCCGCTTCAGAGCTGGCTTCATGAGCAGGTACATTAAGAGGTTTACGAATGCTTCGGCCATAACAGGCAGCATTGACCGCACACCGAAGCACAAGCCAGTCGCCTTCGTAATAATTTCGGCCATTCGCCCCCATTCTTTGGACCATTGCTCGGGGCTTTTATATTCCCCAACACCACCAAGCTGGGCCGTTTGTTCCTCGATATCAAGAGCTTCAATTTCGGAGAACAAGTACTCAACGGAGCTTCGAATCCGGTGGTAGGGATTGATGAACTCCACCCAATGCTCCAAGGCCTTGCGAACTTTCCCCATGACTTGGCCGTAATTTGGGAAAGTGGCCTTGACATCAACGACCAACTGGTCAAGAGTGTCACGTGGTAATTCTTCGCCTGAGACCCCATAGCTCTGTCCGAAAATTGTG
>PWNZ01000214.1 GCA_003564135.1 Candidatus Cloacimonadota bacterium | reverse complement strand
TATTTCATTATCATTAATCTCTTAGTTTCTTGTCGGTCTAGTGTCCGAACATTTATCAGATAGATACCTGTTCCCACCTTACTGCCGCGTTCATCCCTCATATCCCAGACTAAGGAATTATTACCTGCCCCAGCTTCTCTCATATCGAAAGACCTGACTAACTGACCTTTAATATTGTAGATGCCGATTGAGACATCCTGAGCAGGGCCTAAACTATAGGCGATACGTACATTACCTTGGGACAGCAAAGGATTGGGATATACTCTTATTTCACTGCCGACAGTATGGGTTTCATCTTCCAATGCCAAACTGATAACATAATCCGCTTCTACCACGTCGCTGGGTAAATGACCCAGTTTATAACCTTGAGCCCGTACAAGCGTGGACTCGGTTATATCAATGACGCCATCGTATAAAATAGCCTCCGGATCAGGCTCAGTGCCATCGATTGTGTAATAAATAACCGACTCTTCATCTGCTATATCAATCGACAGCTCAAACCCTTCAGGATACTCACCCTCAGCATGAGAAAACTCCGGATCTGCTACAGCCTCTCCAACATTAACAGATACTGTCTCAGAGGGACCCGATTCTCCATTCTCAAATAGTGAAGTTACATAGTAGTGGTAAGTGCCTGTAGTAGTTAAATCATCATGGAAATAGTTGCGCCGGTAAATTCGTTCATTAATTTTTTCAAAGTCTTCACCGTCAAATGAGCGGTAGATATTATGCCCTAAGATTACCGGACGTTCTAATGGCAACTCCCAGCTTAGATTGATACGATCATAAGCTAGCTCAGAAGAAATATTAATAGGCGGACTGAGCTGCGGTGAGGGAACACCTAAGTAAGGAAATGTGATGTGATCAATCCACGCTCCATCATCCTCAAGATAGTCAGGACGGGTCTTATCGTACACCCACCTGAATGTACGAATACCGGGACTGACATCAAAGGTTACCTCATCCCAGTCATGATCACCAGACCAACTGGCGATGTTGTTATTATCAATATAAAAGGTCAAATGATGGTTAGAAGCTGAATAAACCTTTCTTGCAAAAGAAATACTACCAGACTCATATATCTCTAAGGTAATGGCTATAGTTGTTGTTGCATTATTAACTATATGACCCGCACGAGCAGAATAATCACCACTAAAACGTTCCGTGTCGTCAATATGCCAATAAGCCTCTATATCACCGGTATAAGAAAGATCCCAAGGATTAGCGGAAAAATCGCCGCTCGCAAACGTTTCACCTGCAGATTGGCCGGTGGTGAAACTCCAAACCTCACCTTCCGCTACTCCGTTAACATTGATGGCATCAACTCGCCAGTAATATAGTGTTGTGCTATCTAAGCTCAGTTCCAAATGATAGCTGGTTTCAGCTGCCTCTACCCCATTCAAAAAATTAGTCGGGGGATTATCAGTGCCTACATAAACCCTATAACTATCAGCACCGCCCTGTTCTATCCAGCGTAACAGTGGTAAAAGTCGTATATCGTCGGCACCATCAGATGGCTCAGGATCCCTAACACCATGGGGAACACTAGTCTCAAAATGCCATACTTCACCTGCGGTGACTCCATTATCATTGACCGAATCGATCCGCCAATAATAAGTCTGCTGTGGCTCTAGATCGACGGTTAAAGTATAATCTCTGTCATCAGTATTGTCACCTGCAACTGTATTAGAGGGAGGATTGTCGGTACCTATATACACACGATAAGAGCGGGCACCACCACCATTTGACCACTCTAAAGTCGGTCGGCTGCCAATAAACTGTGCTCCAACTTGTGGTGTGGGGCGGATAGCTTGATTTGGTGGAGTTGTGCCTACAACTTCTTCAACAGCATTGTAAGCATCTGCCCGGCCTGAACCAAAAGTATTATTTTTAGTGTCGGGAGCAGCCACTGTCGTCTCTTCTAAAATTTGGGAAATCTCCTCAGGAGTCAATTCAGCTTCTTTGGAAAGCATCAATGCAATTATTCCTGCCACTGCCGGTGCTGCCATCGAAGTACCGCTTTTTGGCGTATAACCTGTATTATTGTTGTGGTTCAATGAAACCACATCAACTCCCGGTGCTACTACATCGGGAACTATCAATCCCATACCCGGATTATGGGCATAGTCGTTGAAAGGATTAACATTAGACCAGGTCACCGGGCCCCTTGATGAGAAGTTGGCTATCCTATCGTTATTATCGGTTGCACCTACAGATATAACCGAACTTAAGCCACCTCTTAAAGTCTGATCAGGATGTAACCATGGAGCAGGACAGCTTCCCGGTGTACCCACATTATTAGGAGGTGGATATTGGTTCTGCTGCCTACCGAAATTACCAATTGCTACGCTAGCAACACCCCCCGCCGAAAGGACGTTATTCATAGCGGTTCTTAAAGTATTCTTTATATTCGCAGGTGCGGATCTCCAACCGAATGACATACTAAGAACGTCAGCACCGTTTTCAACAGCAAACTGAATACCACTGACAGTATGAGGCAATTGAGCTCCACCATTATCAGCTAAAACTTTGACTGCCATTATTGACGCATTAGTTGCCACACCGGTGATTGTGCCGCTCGTTCCATCGCCGGCCACAGTCCCGGCACAATGAGTTCCATGACTATTATTGTCCATGGGGTCTTTGTTGTTACCTACGAAATTATATCCATGATTGGGATAATCGACGTGCGTCCACATATTGTTCACTATGTCACGATGATTATAGTTAACACCGGTATCGAGTACAGCTACGGTAATACCTTCTCCTCTATAACCTTGATCCCAGATCTCCGGAGCCCTAATTCGATTAACATTAGCAGCTACATTGCGATCCTGGTAAACCGTTTTTTGCCTGACATCATCGCTCCGCAGAGCCCTTTCTTTTTCGTCCGGATCGGGAAACAGAACTATCTGCTCGCTGTCATAAACTATGGTTTCGATCTCTTCATGACTATCTATGATTTGTAATGCCTCGTAAGAAACGCTTAAAGCAATCATGTTAACTATCCAGTAATATCTGACATTATCAGCCTGATTATCTGACTCCAATTGCTGCACTGTGTTTCGTAGCGAGAATTGGCTTTGATCACTGTGTTCTCTGAGAGTATTGATAGTCATCTGTCTCCTCTCACTAAGCGGCAACCTTTTTACTTCATAATACAATTCCTGAGCATCATATTGATCTTTCAACAGTATATAAACGGGTATCTGCTCATCTTGGTATGATATCGATTCAAGCACTTCGGTTAAAGAGTCGTCAGCTCTTTGAATGGCTGCTAATTGTATCATTCCTGTCATGAACATGATCAACATTGTTATCGTTATTTTTTTTATCATTAAGTCTCCAATATTTTTATAGCCGGTTATGCTAGTCCTTTCATCATTATCTTTAGATGTTCAAGGATAACTGGCTTTGTAGATTCTAATAGGTCTCTAAGTTTTTCCATAACATCAGGGTAAAATTCTCCGCTCCATTCGTCCATAAAGATTTTCTTAAATTCTATCGCTACAGAACAAGCATTCAAAGGAAATCTATTATGAGTCCATTTGGATAAATTGCCACCGGGAAATTTGACATTTTGCCTTACATCTATCTTTTTACCGAAAAAATCAAACTCTTTCATTTTCTTTTCAATCTTATCAATCATCAAAGACCACCGTTGATCCATATTGCTTGTACCGAGTATAATCTCCGGATTTTTTTCAGGATCATCGAACGGTGCTTCCGGACCTAAGCGATGATGATTATAAGAATGAATATCATATATTAAGAAAAATCCAAAGGTTGAAGACATATCTTCATATAATCTTCCTACACGACGGTAAAAATTGTCATACATCTCAAGAGCCTTTATCAATTGCTTTGGATCGGGATTATCTTTGCGAACCTCCAAACCCCAGGCATCTTCAGGCTTTAAATACACAGCCTTGTGACGAGGTCTGTTAAGGTCAACTTCAAAGCGGCTTTGCAAACCAATTATCCTGTTATTACAGATATCGGAAAAAAATGCCGTTCTGGGGTCTTCTTCTCTAAACCTTACAGCTTCATCGATTCCTAAGTTATCTTTAGCTAAAGGTGTCATATTGTGCCCATTATGAATGGCAGTACACACTATTGGTTCGTCGAAACGGAAAGAAAATTCAGCGTTCATGCATTTTCCTTTTTTTGATCATCAAAACCTTATTCATGAAAAATCTGTCAAGAAAAATTGATAAACAATAGCAAAACTGAGACAGCTATACCGTTGGCAATTAGTAATAATTATTCAACGCAAAGCATGATGGTCATCAGTATCGATAAACCGGAAGGTATTATTAACCCCGCTCATTTACAAGTGTGTAGAGTTTCTCCTGAATTAGAAATGACTTTCAAAAACTAGTCATCCTCCACAGCATGACTATATTACGAGTTATGTCAAAATCTAACCAGCAACAGACCCCTGATATTTCATTGGTTTATCCCGTAGTCATATTGATCCGACTGCGGGATAAACCAATGAAATACCTCCAATTAGGGTTATTTTACAGAAAGAAAAGATATGGATTCTAAGGCATTTTTTAAGATTTTTGTCGCATGCTTTGACATTTAGGATAAAATTTTTCTTGACCTTGATCCCTCAATCCTCATTTTGCCGGTCAATTGATTAGTTTTGCGTGATCAGTTAGAAATAATGTGAGGCTTTTAAGACATGAAAAATAACGTTAATAATGCTCAAAAACCTGACAATGGTAGCACAAAAAAAAAGAAAAGTGTAGCCGACCTATTGCTTCTTTTAATGCAGTATTCTTTCATCACTTTATCAGCATTGGCAGTAATTTATAATTTCTATCATCGCATATGGGAAGGGTTGATGATAGCTGTACTTACTTTAACTCTGTTTTGCCTCCCCACGATCTTTTCTCGTAAAACAAAGATTTTTATACCCGTATCCTTCCAAATTTTTATTCTACTATTCATATTTGCTGCAATGTATTTAGGTGAGATGCGAGATTTTTATTACCGATTCACCTGGTGGGATAGCATGCTCCACTCCAGTTCAGCTGTGGTTTTAGGATACATAGGTTTTGTCTTGATCTATGCCTTGAACAAAGATGAGAATATACACCTTAAACTTAGTCCCTTCTTCATAGCCCTATTTAGTTTCTGCTTTGCTATGGCGATAGGAGTTATCTGGGAGATATTTGAATTCTCAGTTGATGAGTTTTTGGGTTATAATATGCAGAAAGCTCGTGATTTAGAGTTAGTATATGGCGAGTTCGATACTCGTTTGGGAGTAATTGACACTATGAAAGACCTGATAGTCAATACAGTTGGAGCTCTATTTGTCTCAATAATAGGCTATTTATATTGTCGAAATAGAATGAAAAAAGACAGTACTTTTGGACGATTGAAAGACGAGTTTATTCAGGAAAATCCAAAACTATTTAAAAAAAATGATGAATCTTGAGACTATAAATAAAAGACATAATAACCTGACATAAAAATGACCGAAAGGAGGAAAAATGAACGAATCAAATAGCTTCCCGAGAGGTTCTTGAAATCATCTTTAGGTTTTTTTATTAGCGGCCACGGGCTCTGCCGTCGGATTAGGTAACATTTGCAGATTCCCTTATGTGGTTGGTAATAATGGTGGAGCAGCGTTTTTAATTATCTATTTGTTACTGGTTACTATCATAGTATTGCCCTTACTTCTCGCTGAATTAACCATAGGAAAGCATACCGGCAAAAGCCCAGTTTCAGATTTCAAGGCTTTAGTTCCGGACACAAAATGGTGGTTAGCGGTATGATCTTTGTGATAACCGGCTTTGTGATTCTATCATTTTACTCGGTCGTTGCCGGATGGGCTATGTCCTATTTTTTCAAGACTGTCTGTGGATTGTTTGCTGTAAATACTGATTTTACAGGAGTATTTGTTAACCACATTGAATCTCCGATTGCACCACTTATCTGGCATTTGATCTTCATGATAATAACTGTTGGAATAATTTGTTGTGGAGTAGTTAAGGGTATCGAAAGATCAGTAAAGGTTATGATGCCCTTACTGTCGGTATTGCTGATCGTCTTAGTGGTCAGAGCACTGACTTTACCCTGATCGGCAGCCGGACTCACATTCTATCTGAAACCTGATTTCAGCGTTTTAACACCGCAAACAATACTGAGCGCTATAGGTCAAGTTTTCTATACTCTCAGTTTGGGTATGGGCGTAATGATAACTTACGCCAGCTATTTAGATAATAAATCAAAAATCCCGGGCAATGCTTTGGGCATTATCGGCATAGACACCTTGATGGCTTTAGTTGCGGGCTTTATCATTTTCCCGGCCGTATTTGCTCTTAATTTTTAGACCCTTCTGCCGGTGCAGGGTTAACATTCATTACATTACCGGGTGTATTTGCCCAAATACCCGGCGGAATTGTTTTCGGATCTTTGTTCTTCTTGTTGCTCTCAATCGCTGCTTTAACCTCTGCTTTATCGCTGTTAGAGGTTGTTTTTTCTTGGCTAATTGATGAACATAACTGGAGTCGTAAAAAAGCTTCTGTTTTAATGGGGGTTCTTGATCTTTCTTTTAGGTGTCCCGGCAAGTTTAATTTTTGGTACTTGGAGCGGATTTGCGATAGCCGGAATGAACTTTTTTGACTTTTTAGATTTCCTTCAGGAAAGTATCTTACTACCTTTAGGTGGTCTATTGATATCAATATTTGTGGGTTATATCTGGAAAGCACATCGTTCCAGAAAAGTAGCCAATGATCCGCCCTGCGGTTTCAGTATCGGGAAATGGTACGATTTTTTCATCTGTATTTTTCATCAGATATGTGTTACCGGTAGCCATAGCATTAGTTATGATCTTCGGACTGATTGATCGCTTTTAAAGCAGAAACCAAGAAACCTTTCGTTAACCAGATCATTCTCATCGCTTGATGACAAGCGATGAGAATGAATTTTGATCTATAAACTTGATAAATACCAAAAAATAACAGTCCGGTATAAAATTTTGGTTGACAGGTTAACGGTCACTCGGATAGTTGGCATTATAGATACAATGGTTGCTTTGAGAATTGCTGATTGTGCGTGTATCTAAACTGAAATTAACTGAATTTATAAAAATAAATACGATAATGGAGGTTAGGATTATGCCGTTTCCTGAAGATGTAATCGAACAGGCTTTTAAAAGATCAGGTGGTAGGTGTGAATGCTCACGTGATCATGAAGGAGATGTTAATGCTCCGCATCTTGATGAAAGATGCCCCAGGACATTCAGCAAAGAATTCGGTGGCTGGGTAGCCCACCACAAGGTTTCAATTATTGAAGGTGGAGACAATTCTTTGGACAATTGCGAAATAATTTGTGAAGGATGTCACAAACATATTGACCCGATCTAATTCAAGTGTCAAATCGTAGTCATTTTTCAGCTATTAAAATCGGTCGGTAATTGTTGAGGCTATTCATACCTTAAAGCGTCGATCGGATTGAGTTTAGCGGCTCTCATTGAAGGGTATATTCCGAATATGAGCCCGATGATAAACGACGAAACCAGAGCCAATACTATGGCAAATGGCGACACCATTGTCTCCATGTCCGCTAAATTGGCAATTAAAATGGAAAGGCCTGAACCGGCTGATACGCCTAACAGACCACCAATGGAGGATAAGACTATCGTCTCAATTAAGAATTGAACAAATATATCTGCCTTACGTGCTCCAACGCTTTTCCTTACGCCTATTTCTCTGATACGCTCAGAGATGGAGGCGAGGATTACGTTCATAATCCCGATTCCACCGACAAATAGCGAAATAATTGCTATCGCTCCGAACACTAAACTCATCGTTCTCATCTGTCTTTGGCTTTCTTCAAACATATCGGCTCGGGTATCAATCTCAAAATCTTCATAGCCTCGCCGGGTGTTAAGTAGAGACTTTCGGACTCTTTCAATATAGTCATCTAAATTGACGGAATCTTTGAACCTTATTTCTATGGAAGTGATTGTATTGTCGGGACGATACAAGTTGCTAAAAGTTGATATCGGCATCACTAAATTCATGTTTTTCCGCCAAAAGGGATCTGTTGTACCATATCTTCGCCATAGCTCCCTACCGGAAACATGCTCGGCGGTATCATCAGTAACTATTGCTTGTTGGTGTTCATTATTTACGGTTACCGTTTCGTCCTCATCCCCTCTATATTGGGCAAAAGTACCAACCACCGTTAGATAGTTTCCATTAATGGAGATATTCTGGCCAATTGGATCGATATTGTCGCCAAAAAGAATATCTTTGATAATAGACCCGATAACTACAACTCTTGATTGATTGATCTCATCGAATGAAGTTAGATTTCTGCCTTCACCATGATTAAGGTCATTGATTTCTCTAAATGACCCAGTAGCACCTACTACTGCCCTACCCCACAGTCTAATACTTTTATTATCGTAGCGAATAAGAAACCTCCCTCCACTTTTCTGGGGACTAATAGTCTCAATTATGTCGCTGTTCTGCTGGAATATTGTATCAACATCATCTACAACCAGTCCGGTTGCATTGTAGCGGGTTTTAAGCTCATTCAAGGTTTCACTATCGACATTATTAACCGAAATTCGGGCTAATCCACCCCAAGCATCCATGAATTCGATATAGTCTCTTTTGTACCCTTCGGTTATACTCATCATAGCTATCAATGATGCAACACCTAACATAATACCAAAAAGCGTCAAAAACGACCGCATTTTATTGTATCTTATCTCCTTTATTCCAGTTAATAGGGACTCTCTCAGTTTATACAAGTTCTTTTTTCTTTTTTTCATTGATATTATACCTTTATGAATCTATGATACTATTTGCGGTGACTTTTCTGGTTGTACCTGACCATCTTTAATAACAATCCTGCGATTAGAATGTTTAGCAACATTCTCATCATGGGTAACCATGCACAAGGTATTCCCGGCTTCCGACAGATTATCAAAAACTGACAAGATCTCCTGACCGGTAACACTATCTAAGTTTCCGGTAGGCTCATCTGCGATCAAAATTTGAGGTTTATTTACCAACGCTCTAGCAATAGCTACTCGTTGTCTTTGCCCTCCCGAAAGCTCATTAGGCTTATGCTTAATCCGAGATTCAAGTCCGACAAGTTCGATAACTTCATAAACTAACCTCCTTCTCTCGTAAGCACTCAAGCCGGAATATACTAATGGCAATTCAATATTATTAAACACGTTGTACCTGGATAGCAAATTGAAATTCTGAAACACAAAACCAATCTTTTGATTGCGAACATCAGCCAAAAAGTTGGCATCAGTTTTGCTAACATCAATATCATCTAAAAAAAATTTGCCCGTTGTGGGGGTATCTAAACAGCCAATTATGTTCATCAAAGTTGATTTACCGCTTCCCGAAGGTCCCAAGATGGCAATATATTCACCTTTATCGATTGTTAAGGAAACATCTTTTAAAGCATGGACTTTGATATCGCTCATGCAATATGTCTTCCATATATTTTCTAACCTTATCAGCATCAATTATCTCCTGTGTCCCACATTAGTAGACGGCATCCCGGGAAGGCTTGTACCTCCTCTACCGGATCCACTACCTGCAGCCATCCTGTTCTCCGCATTGCTTAGGACTATATCACCTTCTTTCAAACCTGAAATAATCTCAACAAAAAAGACGGTATTTATCCCTCTTTCAACCAGCCTTCTTTCAAAATCACCATCGGGCTTCTTGATCATTACGTACTCTTCTCCTCGATTGTCGGCAAAAAGTGAAGTAACGGGAATAACTAATGCATCATCAGAACGGGCGGTGATTATTTCAACAGCTGCAGTCATTCCAAATCTCAAGGCCTCTGTTTGGCCGTCTATTTTAATCTCAACCGGATATACTCTGACACCATCACTCTGAACAGCTAAAGGTGCTATCTTAGAGACGACACCTTGATAGCGCTGCTCACCGGTTCTTCCTCTGGTGATAACTACTTCTTGACCATGCCTCACTCGATCAATATCAAACTCATTGATCTCTACTTTGACTACATATCCCGAAAGATCGGCTATATTGAAAAGTATCGTCCCGCTTCGTGCTGTAGTTTCAGCAGACACTAATTCTCCCGCTTCAATTAATCGTTCTAAAACAATACCGGTCAGAGGAGATACTACATTAGATATATTTTCCGAGCCGTCAGTATTAAAATCTATCTCCTTAAGGGCTAACCTATATTCCTGTTGAGCAGACTCAAATCTCATTTCGGCCAAACGAAATCTATTCAAGGCATCTTTCACCTCTCTTTCGGGAATAAAGTTGTTTTCATGAAGATCCAGCGCGTATTCATAATCATCCTTTGCATTTTCATAATTGATCTTTGCTTCTTGATAACTGTTGATAATCTGGTTGATCGAACGTGTCTGATCTCTATCAGCAACTATCTGGGCTAATTGCTGTCCTCGTTCTACATACTCTCCTTCTTCTAAGAAAACTCGTTCTACACGTCCACTTATACTCGATTTGACCTCCACGCTGATCTGAGGTACAATTTCACCCTCTTCTTCTATGGTAGCAGCTATACTATTTTTTCTAACTTCAAAGGTACTTCGAGCAGACATTTCAGCTTGATTAGAAGCTTCTTTAGCTCCGCAACCTAACAGCAGCAGTAAAGATATAGCTGCAAACATACTTAAAACCGACTTCATTCTCATCTCCTTAATTATATTGTGTCTCAGCTTTAGATCTATATCTCTTATGGCGGTCGAAGGCCACAAGAATAATGATTTTATTGGTATAGAAACGCATTGTTAACAGTTTCTCCGCATTATGTTTGTATCTACCCTTAAGACAAGTTAACTGCATGATCCCTGCAAAAAAGTTCTTTTTCCTTGCCAAGAATACTAGACCGCTAAAGCATGCAACCTTGAATAGTTCATTCATGAAAAAACATAGCTAATGTAACTAAAAAAGGAGATGTGTAGTTGGCTGGAAAGCTTAGATTAGGGCTTATAGCCCATGTAAAGGTAAAAAAGTCGTTAAAAAATAGCTGTCCCCTATTAAGTGATCAATGCCTAGCTCCAAATAACTGTGAACAGTATATTGATTATCGGTATAGTGGTGGGAAACAGCATGTAAGAGATCTTCGTAAGCTAATAATGTAAATGCCTAATCAGGTAACTATATATGATGGGTTCTCAGAAAATAACGAGAAAATCTCGCAGTAATAACGGTAGTAAGATATGCTATTATGTAATTGATAACGCTCCTGTTTTTACTGAAGAGATAATGAGATATGATCCGGATAAGCTTATAAGCAAACTAAACCCGGTTGTAACACTTAAAGACGATAAAAGAAGCTATGTAGCGATATTCGAGCGCTATGATAAATCCTATGTATTAAAGGTCCCGAGAGATAAAAACCGACGTCAATGGATCAGATTTACTACTCTCTACCGTCGGTCAGAAGTAAAAAAGATGTTTGATAATTTGATAAAAATCAAGTTTATGAAAATCAACACCAATACCCCTGTCGTCTGTGGAGAAAAAAGAGTTAACGGGATGGTGATCGATTCTTATTTGATATACTCTTATATTGATGGGAGGCCTATTAGAAAAGCCGAGTACCCTCACCTTATCGGAGAGATAAAAAGACTGCATAATCAAGGCTATCTTCATGGAGATTTTCACAGTAAAAACTTCATTACTCAAGACGGGAAAATCTTCTTCTTAGACACCACTTTCCGCAAGAACCTGCTGGGCAGTTTAGGATGTGCCTATGAAATGGTCTATTTTCATTATAACAAGAATACAGATAGATCTTTATTGTTACGGCATGAAGAGACTTTGACAGAGTTCAGCAAACTAGTCATCTTTATTGCTACAACTTATTACAAATGGCTAAAAAGCTGGAAATATTTTAAGAGAAAATATTTTAATAGTAGCATCGGCTTTAATACATATGGCAATTAACACTATTTCATATTGAATAAATAATAGTATAGGTTATACATGTTAATAAAAACTTTACTAGCTATCCCGTATACAATATTGTGGCATTTAGTAAATCTACTCAGCAGAGATTTGCCTCTGATAATTTATTGTAAAGATCTAACAGAATGGTACGTTATGGAACCAATTCATAAGCATCTACCGGAAGATACAATTGTTATTGGAAACAGATCAACCACTTTTAGGCTGGCCGAAAAAAATATAAAGCTGAAAAGAGGATTGGTTTTCCCTAAATCGGTAATAATGTGTAATAACCATACCGGTATATTCCCTTGTAAATCTATAAAAATGATAGGTGTAAGGTATGGTGCCTATCATTTTAAGGAGTTTAAGAAATCATTTTTTAACCATTTTGATCTTTATCTTTTCTCCAGTCAAGCCGACTTAGAAGCTGCTCAAGCCAAAGGTATAGACTGTGGTAAAGTCGGGGGTTTTCCAAAGTTAGACCCCGCATTCGACGGAACTTATGATGATAATGAACTTTGCCGGTTAAAAGACCGCATTGGTATGGATAGAGATAAAACTACAATCCTGCTAAGTGCTACTTGGTATCGTTCCGATGCTTCTGCCATTACTGAGTGGTATAAAAAGCTACATGAGTTGACCAAATTTTACAACGTATTGGTCACACTTCATAGTAAAATGGACAGAAGGTTCGTTAGCCGTATAAAAAGACAGGATAGTGTTGTTTTTATCGAAGATGATAATATCCTGCCCTACATAATGATCTCAGATGTCTGCGTAAGTGATACCAGCTCAATCATTGCCGAATTTTCGGCGCTTGATAAACCTATAATCACCTTCAGGATACCTCACACTAAGAAACTTTACCCGCAGACCATCAAAATCATCGACAAGATATCTTATCGTATAAACTACTTCGAGCAGTTAATACTTGCTATTGAGTATTCAATTAAGAATCGCTCTGAGTTGACTAAAGAGCGTGCTTGCTTCAATAATACCTTTTTTGACAAACTCGATGGGCAATCCGGTAAGCGATGCGCTGAAGTGATCAAGCAATATCTACAGCAGTAAGCGTATTTGTTGACAGAACTGAGTTTCTGGCAAACAAGAGACTATAGGATATATCTAGCCAAGTCCTCGTCCTGAATAATTCGGTTGAGTTTTTGCTGTACGATATCTTGGGTAATTACTACCTTATTATACTTTTTTTCCGGCATATTAAACAAATATTCGTCTAATAGGGTTGTAATAATAGTGTGTAGCCTTCGGGCTCCTATATCTTCCATTTTTTCATTCGCTTTCGATGCGAATCCAGCTATTTCTTCAATAGCGTCATCATCAAAATCCAGATCGGTTTTTTCGGCTTGAAAGATAGCCTTATACTGTTTGATAAGTGAGTTTTGTGGGTATAATAAGATTTTAACAAAATCTGACTGGGTCAGACTATTCATCTCTTCTCTCAAAGGGAATCTCCCTTGTAGTTCGGGAATCAAATCTGAAGGTTTAGATGTATGGAAAGCTCCGGCAGCAATGAAAAGTATATGTCTGGTGTCAATTACACCATATTTTGTTGGGACATTAGAACCTTCAACGATAGGAAGCAAGTCTCTTTGGACACCCGATCTGGAGACATCGAGCCCTCCTTTCTTATCGCTTATGGCTATCTTATCTATTTCATCAATAAATATTATTCCGTTATTCTCGACCAGTTTCTTAGCTTTATCCATGACCTCTTCGTTTTTAATCATTCTGTTTTGTTCGTCGGCTATGAGGTGTTTCATCGCTTCAGGCACTTTCATTTTTTTCTTTTGATTACGTTGTTTGGGACTTAATAACGAGCTAAACATTTCACCTATATTCAGGTCTAAGCTTTCTAAACCTATATTGGATAGCAATTCAATATGGGGAGGCTTACCTTGCTGGGGTGTAATTTCTACTTCTCGATCATTAAGTTTACCCCTGCGAAGCATCTCTTTCATTTTTTGACGGTTGCGAAGATATCTTTCTTGACTTTCTGCGTCTGAGGTCTCATCTTCGATGGAACTATAGCTCTTTTTTGGTGGTGGGATCAATAAATCGAGAATCCTCTCTTCAGCGGCTGCAATCGCTTTTTTTATAACCTTAGCAGCTGTTTCGGCTTTAATCTGACTAACTGCTATATCCATCAATTCTCTTACCATAGACTCCACGTCCCGCCCCACATATCCGACTTCTGTGAACTTAGAAGCTTCTACTTTAATAAAGGGAGCGTTAGTTATGTGAGCTATTCTTCGGGCAATCTCTGTTTTGCCTACACCCGTTGGGCCAATGAGAATGATATTGTTAGGCACTATTTCATCCTGTAATTCACCTCTTACTTTTAGCCTTCTCCAGCGGTTTCTAAGAGCGACAGCCACTGTTCGCTTTGCTTTTCCTTGTCCGATAATATATTTATCTAATTCCTGAACTATCTTAGTCGGAGTTAATCTGCTAACTGATGTCATGTTACTTCCTTATCATAATTATCACATTAAATCTTGAGGTCATTTAACCTCTTCGATGACAAAATTACTATTAGTATAAACGCATATTTCAGCAGCTATCTTTAACGATGCTTCGACGATCTGTTTCGGTTTCATCTCTGTGTGCTGCAGTAATGCTAAAGCGGCTGATCTAGCATAGTTTCCACCTGATCCTATAGCTATTACATCGTCATCAGGTTCTAGCACATCGCCCATCCCAGTTAATACCAATAAATTTTCTTTATCCGCAACTACGATCATGGCTTCCAATCTGCGGAGAATTTTATCTGACCTCCAATCTTTTGCCATTTCAACCGCAGCTCTTTTGAGGTTACCTTTATAGGATTTCAATCTTTCTTCAAACTTTTCAAACAGGGTAAAAGAATCAGCTGTGGATCCGGCAAAACCGGCTATAACCTTCCCTTCAAAAAGTTTTCTTATTTTAGATGCTTTGCTTTTCAAAACCGAATGCCCTAATGTCACCTGTCCATCACCACCGATCGAAATCTTATTATTTCGTCTAACACCTAGGATGGTCGTCCCAATGATTTTATCCATTACTTCTCCTCAGTTGTATCAGTCGGTTTTTGATTATTTAGAGATTGTTTATCAACCTCTTTTGTTTTTTGATCGTTTCTTGATGATTCCGAGCCTTCATTATCTGTTTTCCCATCTTGCTTCTTTTTCATCTCGGGTGTTTTAGCGTGAGATGAATCCATTTTAATCTCTCGAGCCATCTCGTACTGTTTATTGACGTATTCTTTTTCTTCAACATTAACATGCTCAAGGATTATGCTATATACGTCGTCAACATTCAATGTTTCTTTTTCCAGAAGCTCCTCGGCTAAGGCCTTTAGTAGCGGTTGCTTATTAGAAAGTATTTCTCTCGACTTATCATGTGAATCGTTAATAATTTTCCTAATTTCCGAATCCACGAGCTGCGCAGTTTCTTCACTGTAGAAATCACGATGCTGCATCTCTTTACCTAAGAAGGGATTCTCTTCATCTTTTCCGATAGTCATCGGGCCCACTTTTTCGCTCATACCCCATTGACAAACCATCTTTTTAGCTAAGGATGTAGCTCTTTCAATATCCATTCCAGCTCCGGTTGATATTTCATCAAATACTATTTCTTCAGCTGACCTGCCTCCTAAAAGCTCGACGATTTTTTGCATCAGATATTTTTTAGCATAATTCGAACGTTCTTTTTGCAGGAAATGAGTAGCTCCTCCGGAAAAACCTCGGGGGATAATAGTTACTTTATGAACCGGTTCGGTTTTATCTAAGAACACTGAGCATAGTACATGTCCAATCTCATGATAGGCTGTAATTTTCTTCTCGTCATCATCAATTGCCCTACTTTTTCGCTCTTTGCCCATCGTAACTTTATCTTTAGCTTCTTCAAAGTCATCCATTTCGATTTTTTTCTTTTCCTTACGTGCCGCTAAAAGTGCTGCTTCATTCACCAAGTTAGCTAAATCAGCACCACTAAAACCCGGTGTGCTTCGGGCTATAATGCTAAAGTTGATATCTTCACCGATCGGCAAGTTCTTCGCATGAACTTTGAGTATCTCCGTCCTACCATTAATGTCAGGTAAATCGACGACTACCTGACGGTCAAATCTGCCGGGTCTTAATAAAGCAGGGTCAAGAACATCGGGGCGGTTTGTTGCCGAAATGATTATCACAGAATCATTTTTTTCGAATCCGTCCATCTCTACTAGCAACTGGTTTAAAGTCTGTTCCCTTTCATCATGACCACCTCCTAGGCCTGTCCCTCTATGTCTTCCGACGGCATCAATTTCATCTATGAACGCTATACAGGGTGCTGTCCTTTTAGCCTGTTCAAACAAATCTCTAACTCGTGAAGCACCTACACCGACGAACATCTCGACAAAATCAGAACCGCTTATACTGTAGAAAGGAACACCTGCCTCACCCGCAACTGCCTTGGCTAACAGGGTCTTACCTGTTCCCGGACGACCGAGCAGCAGTACTCCTCTCGGTATCCTGCCACCTAATTTTTGAAACTTTCCGGGAGCTTTCAAAAACTCGACAATTTCTTCCAATTCTTCTTTAGCCTCGACAACTCCGGCAACATCATCAAATGTCACATTGGTTTTACCGCCAACAAACAATCGTGCTTTACTTTTCCCAAAACTAAAGACTTTACCGCTACCCCCTTGCATAGACCTGATAAGGAACACCCATATTGCTATGAAAATCAGAAACGGTAACCAACCTAAGAAAATAGATAAAAACCTCGACGGTCTTTGTGAGACAACTTCCACATTCTTCTCATTAAGCATCTTAACGAGATCCGGATCTTGATAGGGGAGGTGTGTTCGGTATTCATTACCTTGAACATCTTCAACAGTAATATTTAGATCTTCAAAGGTTGCCTTTTTGATTACACCTTCTTCAGCTTTATTGATAAATTCAGACAGAGATATCTCTTGGACAGCGCCCCTACCTGAAGAGTAAATCTGATAGATCAGGATTATTGACAAAATCAGGATTATCCACAGTGTTATCGACTGGGGAGATTTCATTTTATTCGGTTGCTTATCGTCATTTTTTCCGTTTTTATTATCATTTTTCCTGATTGGTCGTTTATTCTTGTCCGGCTTATTGTTCATTTATAAAACTCCTCTTTTAGTATGCCTATATATGGTAGGTTACGGAACTGCTCTGCGTAGTCAAGACCATAACCGACAACGAATTCATCATCAATATCGAACCCTTTATAGTCAATCTTTATATCTGCTTCGTGTTTCATACACTTATCTAGCAGGGTGCAAGACTTGATTGACGCCGGCATCCTGCTTAGCAGATGATCACAAAGATATTGCAACGAAATACCGGTATCTACTATATCCTCAACGATCAGGACATGTTTGCCCTTGATATCAATGTCAATATCTTTTTTTACCGTGACCTTACCTGAAGATACCGCAGAGTCTCCATAACTGGAAATCGCAATAAAGTCTATCTCGATGGGTATGGTAAAGCAGCGACAAAGATCGGCCAAAAAAACGAAGCTTCCCTTCAATACTGCTATTATCACTAAATCGTTATCTTCATAATCTTTAGATATTTGTGCTGCTAAATCGCTTACTCTTCTTTGAATTTTGTTTTCATCGAAAAGGATAGCGGATATCTTATGTAACATTGTACCTCGCTCTTTTATCTTTTCTGATCTTCCGGTTATCTTTTATTACCTTCAGAACTAATGCCTGAGTAGTATCTTGGTTGACCTTCGCTCTTGAGTCAAGCCTGTGACCAACAATCCACAGAACTTTTTCACTATCGCTGATGATAGGTATCCTATCCCTTTCAAATTTACTGATTTTTTCGTCAATAAAATATTTCTTCACTTTCTTAGTACCCTTCATCCCTAAAGGGCTAAACAGCATACCGGGAACTCTGTATCCTACGTAGATTGGTAATACTATTTTCCGGTAGTCGAAAATGGCAACAGCTTTATCATAATCAGGATTCTTTATGGTGGTATAGTCACAAATACGATATGATATTTCAACATCTCCAATTTGTAAAAACTTCTCTATTATGTCAGGTTCAATTCTGACTTTATAGTTATCTTCATAGCTCTTTTTACTAATGTTAAATGAGCTTTCTTTAGGTGCAATAAATGTTAGCTTATCGTATTCTTTTCTGGCGATAAGTCCGGAAGTAATAATTATTTCTTTACTACCTTCGGCCGAATACAAATCTATTATGGCCTGAAAACTGTTGCCCGTCAAATAATAATCTCGGCTCGTTATTTCTCTTATTAAGGTGATCAAAACATAATAAACTACTGCCTCATCAAATTGCATGAGGCTTGGTAAATTGATCTCAATACTATATCTTGATTTAATAACCTTCATTTTGCCTATTAAGCGCTTAGCTTCTTTGCTGAGAAAGATATCTATTCGGTTTATAATTGATGCGTTATGATAAATAGTCTCGATAACCTTTGGATTGATTTGCTCCTGAATATAAGGTATCAATTCGTTTCTAATTCTATTGCGGGTATAAATGTTTTCATAGTTAGTTCTGTCTTCACGCCAATCATCAATACCCTCTCCCAGCAAGTACTCTTCAACTTCCGCACGACTGCAACAGAGTAATGGCCTCCTGACGAAACCTGATAATGATGTGATGCCTTTAAGGCCGGTTAGCCCGGAACCTCGAAATAGGTTCATCAAAACAGTTTCGGCAACATCATTCTTATTGTGACCTAAGGCTATATAATCCAAGTTACGAATCTCTACTGTTTCATAAAAAAAACGGTATCTTATTGCTCTCAGGTATGCCTCCAAATTCGCTTTACGGTCTATAATTGCTTCTTTAACTGTTAAATGCAAACCGATTTTTTGGCAAAAATCTTCAACATATAGACAATCATTCTGAGATTCCTCACCCCTTAGGTTATAATTAACATGAGCTGCTTCCAGTTCAATCCCTAATTCGTCTTTAATCGTATGCAAACAGTAGCATAAAGCAGTTGAGTCTGCACCTCCTGAAAAGCCGATTAAGACTTTGGAGCTAGGTCTGAAAAGGTTGTGTTCGGCAATAAACCGCTTAACTTTCATTAGAAAGCCGCTCATGGATACTCCTTATTATAATTTGCTTGTCTGTTATTGACAGTCATCAGGAATGACCTATTGTGTAAAGCTTTTTTTACTTGCCAAGCAATTAATGAAACCTGCAAAGATGAAGTATGTATTGTTAAAATATACTTAATCTATCTATATACATGTATACTGTTATTAATGATTCGCGTTCAATATATTGATCTTGCGATAACCTCATAAATAGAATACATGAATAGATATCATTTATCTCATGATGTTTGACAATACAAGGCTTAATCAAAGCTATTTTCTCATATCCTTTATACTCAATCGAGGAAACCAAAGCTGTAAAGCTAATGTGGCTGCCCTGTCGCAAAGGTTTACGGACTGTTAAATCTTCAGGCCGGAAAGCTAAAGTAACCTCTTTGTTAACAGATAAACCATTAACTCCTGTTAAATGCTGGGAAGGTTCCTTGAAAAGTGCCTCATTACCGTTATTCATTTCAACAGGAAAAAAAACTAATTGCCCATCAAGATTAGAAAAAATCCCTCGCAAAGTGTTCAACTTTCCTGTGAAGTTAGCTACGAATAAAGAATTAGGGCGAGAGTATAAGGTCATAGGCTTACCAGATTGAAGTATAAGGCCATCTTTCATAACTATGACCCTATCAGCCAAGCTCATAGCTTCATCCTGATCATGAGTTACATATATTGTGGTGGTTTTCAGGTATCTCTGTATCTTTGCGATTTCTTGTCTGATATCCTGGCGAAGCCCAGCATCAAGACCCGATAAAGGCTCATCGAACAGAAACAATTTAGGATGCCTGATGATAGCTCTTCCAAGCGCTGTTCTTTGTTTTTCGCCACCGGAAAGTTGTGATGGTTTTCTTTCCTGCAAGTGTGTAAGTCCCAGCAGTCGAGAAACTTCTGTGACTTTTTCTTTGATGATTTGACTTTTTTCAGCTGAAATTATTAGAGGGAAAGCAATGTTTTTATATAGACTCATATTAGGAAATAGAGAAAAATTTTGAGACACCATAGATATCTCTCTTTTTTTGGGAGGAACATCATTAACCTTAACTCCATCCATTAAGATCTCACCTTCCGTTAGATCTTCGAGTCCTGAAATGATTCTAAGCAGAGTTGTTTTACCGCACCCTGAAGGTCCCACAATAACGATAAACTCACCATCTGCCGCATCGAGACAGATATTGGTCAAAGCTTTATGCCCATTGTGATAAGTTTTGCTGACATTATTGATACTAAGAGTAGCCATGAGTACCTATTAAATATTCTATTCTATTTGTTATTGATAACTTTTATCAGATTCTACTATTGTATAGCCGGCTGGACGAACATCTATTTTTAAGATTCTCCACTTAGGACTTATAAGGCAACTAATAATTATGGTTAAAATGCGGGCTTGGTGGCTGACAACTATAGCGTCATCTCCATATTTTTTAATCACCTTCATTATATGTCTGGCCTCTTTTACATACCTAATAATCTTCAAAGTATAGATAGATTTGAAGATACACAAGAATATCCAGACTCCAATAGAAATCTTAATCTTTTTTGAGAAACCGGGTGGATAGATAAATATTTCGGATAAAGCAGCCAACTCATGCTGCGTAATGGGCTTTGCTATTTCTACTAAAGATTTAGCCGTCTGCTTAGTCCGGATCAGTGGGCTATAAAATAGTCGATACTTTTTATTAGTGAACTTCTTAGCGCCCGATTTTATTTCCTCAACACCTTCAGGTGTCAGTGAAGCATGTACCCAATCTTCCAATAAATCACAAAACTGATCATAGGTAAGCTTTCGCCTATAGTCTTCCAGAAGATGAGATGCCGTCCCGTGCCTGAGGAATAATGCTTGCATGTAATAGTGTAGTCTTTTTATAATTCGTCGGAATGTCCTATAACTTCTTTCACTTTGAAGGTCTTTATATATCCATTCCCAGCCTGTTCTAAATCAACACCTTCATCCTTTAATATCGAGTATAATTTACCGGCTGTGGTTTCATCGGAAATAATAGCAAAAACTGTGCTTGTTCTGACATCATCAGCTATGCTATACAATTTAAGTCCTGCAAAAACAGGGATATTGGAAGAAATTAGTTGTGCCAATGAGGTTGAAGCAACTACCGAAGCATTGTTAACTCCTAATTCTATCAGAGCAGCCAATACATCGCTAAGTATATCATTTTTGTAAAGGGTAACCTTCATCATGAAATGCTCTTTCTTATAAAGTGGGCTTTCATATAAATCATGCTCGCTCAGTATAGCTAAAACATCCTCCGGCTGTGTACAAGATGTCATGCGGTCAATTATTTCCGGTATCTTGGTAATGCGGGCAACCGTAGCTAAAAGCTTGATATATTCCCGGGGGCTAGCAGATGAACAACCAACTAAAAAAAGCAGTTTTACCGGCCCTAAGTTATCCTTTCCATATTCTATGCCTTTTTTTGATACAACGATAGATAAAAAAAGCTTATTAACAGTCGAGCAATGAGCATGGGGGATAGCGATGTTCGGCTGTAATTCTGTGTTCCCTAATTCTTCACGTTTGACTAATGAGCTAAAAAACTGCTTCTTACTTTTAACTATCCCGTTTTTTTCTAATTCATTAGATAGGTATTTAAAGAGTTCTTTTTTCCCTTTCACTTCAGGGTCTATAAATATCAGATCTTTTTTTAGATAATCTTTCAACATCTCAATTCCCTTGTCAGAAGGTTTCTTTCTTGGTTGAAGTGTAGCTCAATTTGATTAAAAAGGGAGCAATTATCGAACTAATTACGACTAAAAGTATAGCCATTGACTGTATCTCCATAGAAATTAGTCCTCTGTTAAAAGCAGCAGCACTGATAATTAACGACACCTCTCCTCGTGGTATTAGCCCAACACCAATCCTGAGGGATCTGGTCACATCAAACCGTGTAAGTAGTGCTCCGGTGAAACTGCCGGCAAATTTACTGATCATAGCTATCATTATAAAAAGGGCTAAGAACAAGGGATTAAAACTCAACTCTCTTAAGTTGACTCCCAACCCGATACTAACAAAAAAAACATCAACAAAAAAAGATTTCCCTAGTTGAGTTATACCGGAATCTATTGAGTGGCGAGCACTTGTCTGGCCTATAAAGAAGCCACAGATCAAAGCGCCCATAATTGCTTCCAATCCCAACAGTTCGGCAAACCAAGCATATAACAGAATCAAGGCTATGCTGAATGAAAGTAGAGAGTTCTCGAGATTTAAGCGTTTAGAATTTGCATATATATTAAGTAAAATGAACTTTCCAATCACAAAAGTCACAAAAAAGAAAAAAGCTATCTGCAGCAGAGGCAGTAAGGCAACATAGTATATAGAGCCTTCGTTAATTGATACACTCATCAAAACCGATATCAATACTATGCTGACTATGTCATTGATGATCGCAACATTTACTATGCACCGTCCTTCTGTGCTTTTGAACCTGTCTATTTCAATCAGCGTCATCAAGGGGATGCTTATACTTGCTGCCGCAAAAATCGTTCCTGTCACCAAGCTACTGACAAAACTGTAAGTGAACAGAAAAGTCAGCAGATAACCACAAGCGAATGGAAAAACAATAGCACCGACTGAAGGTAAGCTTGCCTGCCTTGAATCGTCCTTCAGTCGCTTTAGGTTAGTCTGTACACCGGCACTGAAAATCAGAAACAACACACCTACCTGAGCTATCCAACTAATCGTCACGTCAAGCTTAATAATATTAAACAAGCTTGGCCCGAACACAAAACCAATAAGCAACAGGCCAATAACGGGTGGTACTTTATACCTAGTAGATAAGGCGCGAATAATATTTGTCGCAAAAAGAATAATTGCAAGATTGAAAATTATCTGAGTAGTGTAATGCATAAGCTTAAGCTAAACCTTTATAATTAAAGATCGATATTCTCTTCGTGGTTACCGATCATCTCTTGAGCTTCAATTACTTGGATAAAACCGGTACCTTTCTTTTGAAAATCAATCCCACTTTCCTTGAGATATCTTACCAAGCTATAGACCGTTTTCATCTCTTCGACGTGACAGGTTATAAGATGAGATATTTTATTCTTATCGGGTTCAGTATGATAGAGGCCGGCAAACACCGGAATATCATGCGATATATGACTGCTCAAAGAGGTCGCTTCAATCACTGATGCATTAGTTATCCCTACTTCCACAAGCGAAGAAAGCACGTCGTTTAAGCGATCTGATTTATGAAAAGTAATTAATAACTGATATAAATGTCGTGGTTCTTGGCTATCTTCTTCATCCTTATCAAACTCTTCGAGTATCTCGATTATTTGTACTGCTGTTTTGGCTTCGACTAATTTTTGAGTAAAGACTTCATTTTTCAATATCCTGGCCGATTTTGCAAGAAGTTGTAGATATTCTTTGTTATATTTATCTGATGTCCCGAAGAAGAATACTATTTTGACCTTGCCCATTTCGGGATTTCCATAATCCAAACCTTCATTAATGATTACTACACTTAGAAAGAGTTTCTCTACAGTCTCAGACCGGGCATGAGGTAGTGCTATACCGGGCATTAGCTCAGTGTTTGATAAATCTTCTCTCTTCTTTAGTGTTTTAAGAAACTCTTTACGGTTTAAAACATAATCCAAATTATACAAATGATTCACCATCTTTTCAAAAAGATCATCCTTTGTATTAACTTTTGGATTGATGAAAATAAGCTCTTTATTGGTATAGTGAGAAAGCATTGTAACTCCTTTAGGTTACACCTTGTAGTTAACTTCCCGACCTAAGTGCTCTTAGTCCCTGTAGATGATCGCGGTAAGTTCGCGAAAAGATATGCCGGCCATAGCGGTTAGCAAAAAAGAACAGATAATCGGTTTCTTCAGGATGAAATGCGGCTTCAATGGAAGCTATTGACGGACTGCAAATCGGCGTCGGTGGTAAACCTTTTTTTCGATAAGTGTTATAGGGTGAATCTATCTCCAAATCTCTGTACAGGATAACAGACCTGAAAATATCGTCTTTACTTAGCACATAAGCTACAGTGGGATCAGCCTGTAGTCTCATACCAATCCGCATGCGGTTATGGTAAACACCGGAAATTAAAGGCTTCTCGTCACTAAAAGTAGCCTCTTTTTCTATAATAGAGGCCAATTTGAGCATGTCGTATTTGTAGTTATCCAGAATGCTTTTGCTATCATTCTCATTATCTTTGTGGTCGATTTCGATACTTGAAAGCTTTCTGAAAAACTTCTGAACCATAGTTCTTATAACATATTCTTCTGTAACGCTTGCAGGCAGCATATAAGTGTCAGGATAGAGAAACCCTTCTAAGCTCCCTACTTGAAGTCCCGTTAGCTCTTCAGCAAGCAGCGAATCACGACATAAAGCACTAAATCTATCCCTGTCAATAAATCCGGCATTGGCAATCTGATCAGCAGTCTGACTGATAGTCAAACCTTCAATAATCGTAACGGGATGAAGTTTGACTCTTCCTTCCAGTAACTGGTCAACGACACCTTTAAGAGACTTATTCTCGCCAAAGTGAAACTCTCCATAACTCAAATATTTTTCAACTCCTATAGCTTTAATATAGAGTCTAAACAGCAACTTATTTCTTATAACCCCTTTATTATGCAAAGATTCAGCAATAACGATTGCCGGCGCTCCTTGAGGTATCTCTACTATTGCTTCCGGACTATTAAGGGGAAAGTATATTGTCCCTGTCACTAAGGATACTATCAACAATAACGCTATAACTATGGCAATTACTAATTTCATAATTTATCAGTTGGTGCTATCTAAATAATTTTGCAGAATGATAGAAGCAGCTACTCGGTCAACTTCACTTTTACCACTGCCTTTATGTCTTAAAGAGGTTTTACGCCTTCTTTTTGACTTGATAATATCTTGAGCCTCCTTAGAGGAGTACCTTTCATCGTATGGTATGATAGTAACCGCTATCCTCCGTTCTAAGGTCTTAATAAACCTTAATACTTGCTTTGTCTGATCACTGGGTGTGCCGTCATAAAATGTGGGATACCCAACAATCACGGTATCAATATCATGTTCAACAGTTATGTTTGATATAATAGAGATTGTCTGTTCAATATTTTCGTTACTGATAGTTTTATACGGAACGGCAAACATCTTTAAGCTATCACTCAAAGCCATTCCTATCCTGCTTGCACCGTAGTCAATCGCTAATATTCTGCTCATTCAAACTCTATATTCGCAAGGTATTAAGAAGTCCTAAGCCAACCAGCCTGCTCAACTTAGGTCAGATATTCGATTCGTCCCGCCAAATTATAATTTTCCATCCATCACCTTCAGGTCGAAGGTAAAAGCGAGCATATCCATCGGCTGTTATGTTTGCAGATCCATATAATGTTAAAATAAGATTAAAATACACTGGAATTATTACCCAGTCCTCACGTCCTTGCTGGTTATCTTTTTGCCACGCTTCTTCCTGCGGAATTTGCAGGCTCAGATATATATTATCAGGTGCAGGTACAGTTCCGTCAGATGAGCCGGTACTGAAAAGATTACGATGATATTCAACCTCTTCGGTGTAATCCCACCAACTGTCCTTAATACCGTCACCATCCATATCAACACCAATCTCATCTATTTCGACCGATATTACTTCAAATCGAAACGATTGCGACAGACACCTTTCAAAAAGGTCTAAATCTTGTTGATTATAAGAATCCTCAAGGTTTTCCAACACCTTACGGGGTGTATTATTTGATCTGGTAATAGGCTCATCATTAATTTTGATGGTTTCCGGGTTGAAAGGATTATCGCATCCGAAAAGAAAAATAATACATGAAACCAGGATAATCAGTATTGATACTAATCTAAAAGCTATACTATTTTCCATAGCATTAATCATATCAATTTTATGGTGCATATTCATATTTCAATCTACCCCAGCTATCTTCATCGTCAATACGATAATCTTTCCACTTATCAATCCGCCAAAAACCGTCTTCCTCACGGATCAAATTAAGAGTCATACTACCGGCAAATTTCTGGATATCCTCTGAACCTGCAGTTATCTCATAGTGCCTGTTAAAAGTAACTCTATCAGCTTGAATAATATCATCCTGCTCATCAATTTCCTGCATTTCTATCTCTACCTCAATACTCATAAGGTTACGCATGGATATTTCAGTTTCTTTGTCCCAATATGAAGGCAGACTGTAATCCTGAACGTCCCTGGCATCGAAATAGAACTGAAAATTCTCGGATAAAATCGACCCGTATTTATCAACGTTTGCATTATAGATAAACACATTCATGAGGTTCTCCAATGTCTGTTCCGATGTTATGGGAAAGTAGTTCCAGTCTGCCTGACCTTTGGGTTCATCCGGATTACGGGTATCAAACAGATTACATCCGAAGCATAAGAGAACAGAAATTACTGCAGTTGTAAGTGTCAGTGCTTTCATCTATGCTCCATCTCCGATAATGCAATCCGCTTAATGACTCGGCTACTCTTGATCTTTCTCTTCTTGGTCTTCTTCCTCTTCTTCCTCTTCTTTAAGAGATTCGATTTCTTTTTCTAAGTCTTGTATACTATTGTGAAGATCTTCAATCCGCTGGAGATTTTTCTCTATCACCGGAAGGTCCTTAAAATCTTGACTGTGCTGATAGACATAGTCTCCAATATGAGCCTTAATATCTTTGATGTCACCCTTAATGGAGCTGATCTTCAGTTTGAGTCGTTGATGCTTTGAAAACTCCTCGACTTTATCAAAAGTCTTAGACAAGGCTGACTGCACCTCTTTCCTTACGTTTTCCAACAGTGCTTTAGTATCCATAATAACCTCCTTAACGGTTAATTACACTATATTATGATCTAATTAAGTTCATCCTGACCTGTATTCTGTCAAGAAAAACCACAAAAGTCAACCCTAAAACTCTTTTCTCTTAACTATCTGCTCTATGCTTTCAGCTCTTCGCCCTATGCTCAAACTTGGCCAAGCGCTGAATACTCTTTTCACGTCTTCAGAAACCACATCACCACGAAATCACGTCTCTTTAGATTAAGAACCAACCATCAAGTAACCAAGAACCATGGATTAAGCACTATTTTGCTGTTATACTAATTTACCAATCAACTACCTAACAAACGTGGCTCTGACGTGGTATCAAGCTCATCATTGAAGTGCAGATTATATATAGAAACTGGTAGCTACATAGCGTCATCTTCGTCACGGCCGTTTCAGAAGACCTTTTAGGCAAATGATATTTGCTCCTACAAAAGCACCTCGGGGATGTCCATCGCAAAATCTGTGAGTTCAGACTTTCCAGGTCTGGAGAAAAACTTAGCCAATGGATGAAGAAATTTACAAAATTTCAGAGTCGGCCTGCCCTGGGAAATCCTTTTTTAATTCACACTGCGGGATGCAGTGAACTACACACGAGATGCATGGTAAGGTTCAAAGCTGAGGATGGAATGCTTGGGAGTGAGATAAAGTGGAAATCGTGTTTTTTTTAACTCAATGAATGATGCTTTACTTATGATCTCTGCTAGTTATCTATAAATTTACATGAGAGTACTTTCTAAAGATAACGCTTACTTGATCAGTCTCATTGGTTAGCAGCTTGGAGATCTACCCAATTTCTGAGAATAAAGATAGGGTTCCCGGGTAACCGGGAACCCTATGCTGTTATAATTTTGCTAAAGTTTTACCTAACTTTTTTTATCTCAGGATTATAGTCTTCTTCGCATGGCACCGAACTATTCTTGCATAATGGTCTAGCAATATAGCTGGTGTGCAGCAGTTTATGAGCTTTGTTCGAGTTAGGTTTGTCTAAAAATTCATCATATACGATCTTTATGGAAGGGTTATGATGCGAATGCTTAAGTTCCAGGGTTGCATCCTCTTGGTAAAGTCCTTTTGCTCTTTTATCTCTGATTACATTCAAGGATTTATATGGCTGTCCTCCACCACCAACACAGCCACCTCTACAGGCCATAACTTCGATAAAATGATAGGGCATTTCTTCATTATTCTCTTTGGCTTTGCGGACTTTATCAAGTATTTCAGCTACATTAGCTAACCCTGAAGCCACCCCTATACGTAATTTATTTCCGGCTACTTCCACTTCTCCGGTTTTGATAGCTTTATGGCCACGTACAAACTCGACATTAGGATTAGGCATATCTTCCCCGGTAACAAAATAATAGGCAGTACGAATAGCAGCCTCCATAACTCCCCCGGTAGCACCAAAAATTGTACCGGCTCCTGAATACTGTCCGAGTGGATTATCGGCCTTTCCTTTAGGCAGTCCATTGAGATCAATCCCTCTTTGTTTAAGCATACGGGCGAATTCTCGGGTAGTCAAAGTAACATCAACATCTTTATGTCCGGAAGCATACATATCTTTCATTCTCTCGATTTCGTATTTCTTAGCTGTGCAAGGCATTATTGATACTAAGAATATATTTTCCGGGGGAACCTGCATCTTTTCTGACCAATAGGTTTTAACCATTGTCCCCAACATCTGATGTGGAGACTTAGCAGTTGAGAAATGAGGTATAAGATCATGGTAGTATTTTTCTAAGTAGTCAACCCACGCAGGGCAACAAGATGTTATAAGTGGTAACTCCTCCGGTTTTTCTGTCAAAATTGTAGCAAACTCCATAGCTTCTTCCATGATTGTAAGATCAGCCCCGAAATTAGTATCAAATATATAATCGAACCCTAACATTCTAAGGGCTGTGTACATCTCACCCACTACGTTTGTACCCGGTTCTAAACCAAATTCCTCACCTAAAGCAACTCTTACAGCCGGAGCTTCTTGGGCAATGACGATCTTGTCCGGATCATCCAAAGCCTGCCAGACATCTGCGGTAGCATCTTTTTCAAAAATTGCCGCTACGGGACAGTATGCAGAGCATTGACCACATTTGACGCATTCCGAATCATCTAGTTCTCTTTCAAAAGAAGGTCCTACAAAAGTATCAAATCCACGGTTGGAGTAAGTCAGTGCATGAACGGCTTGTACATCATTGCAGACTTGAACACATCTACCGCATTGTATGCAGTAGCGGGGATCTAATACTAAAGCAGAAGAAGAAGTGTCCTGATCTGAGTAGGGACGCGGTAAGGTGTTTACCGGCAATTCTCTAACTCCGAGTTGCTCAGCTAACTGTTGCAGCTCACATTTACCATTCCTGACACATTCCGGACAGTTATTGGGGTGATTGCTCAAAACAAGCTGTAAAGCGTACTGCCTGAGCTCCATCAGTTCTTTTGAATGAGTCTTAATTTTCATGTCTTTTTCACAAGATGTGGTGCATGCTCTGACCAAGTTCCCATTAGCTTCTACGATACATACTCCACAACCGCCGGTGGCCGGTAAATCCTGTACATAGCATAAAGCCGGTATTTCAAAGCCTGCTTTTTTTGCTGCATGCAATATCTTAGTGTCATGTTGAACTTCTACTTCAACATTGTTAACCCGTACTTTAATCATCATATCTAACCTCAATTATTAGTTTTATTTAATACCTCAACATTTACTATATCCTATATATTTATATGATATATATTTTATCTTTAATTATGCATTTCTACCAGATTAGCAGGGATTATCTTTAAGCTTACGAATCAGATTATCAAGTTCAATGCTTACAAAACCGGAAGCTATATCTGATATACCATAAGGAATAATCAAGTTCTCATTATGAATAATGCTTCCACAGCTATAGACAACATTGGGAACGTACCCTTCACGCTCTTCATCATTAGGTACAAGTAAAGGCTCCGAGAGTGTTGCTACAACCTTGGCCGGATCATCTATGTCTAAGAGGATAGCTCCTAAACTATACTGTCTCATAGGTCCTACTCCATGAGTTATGACTAACCATCCGTAAGGGGTTTCTATCGGAGATCCGCAGTTTCCAACCTTGATATATTCCCAGAAGTATTTAGGTTTATGCAGTGGTTTTGATTCTTCCCATATGTTAATATTGTCCGAATAGCCAATATAGCTATTGATCCCATCAATTCTCGATATCATAGCATATTTACCATTGATCTTTCTCGGGAAAAGAGCTAGGTTTTTATTTTGAGCTCCCTGCCCATGAAGCGGTTTAATCAAGAAGTGATAAAAATCTTCAGTTTCTATCAGTTTTGGCAGTATTGTAGTCCCGCTATAGGCAGTATATGTAGCATAGTAAGTCACCTTCCCGTTTTCATCTGTGAACTTTACAAACCTGGCATCCTCAATCCCATTTCTTTCGGTGTAAGAAATCGGGAAAATCACCCTCTCAGTTATGTGTGTATCTTTAGAGAAGACTATCTCATAATGGGAATCAGCTAGCCAGACGATCTTTTCTATAATATTTTTTTTATGAGATGATGGGTCATTATTTTCCTCTAAGGCCTGCTCGACAGCTAGCCTAAGCTCGCCATAGATAAACGGATCATTCAACCTATCCATAACGGAGTAGAGCACCGATTTATCGATATCCATCTCATCTAGTTTGCTGATGAAATCTTTCTTGCAGTACTTATTGCGTTTAATCAGGTCAGCACCTTCAATATATCTGCCAACTTTTTCAAACGTCAGGTTGCCTGCTCTGTCGATTATCCCTGACCGAAAAACGATAGAAGAAATATGACCTTCTCCGGTAGCTCGAAAGCTAACAATAACTCTTTTACTACCTTCTTCCAAGCCTGTCTGATCGGGTGATTCAATCATAGACGGATTAAAAAAAGCAGCCGATTCAATCGAATATTCTTGAGAAAAATAGGCTCCAATTAAAAGCTGTTTAGCTTGTGTCAACTCGTTTAAATTTAAGTCTTTGGCAGCATTCAGTAATTGAACTTTTTGGAAATGACGGTAAAATATCTTGGTAATATTGCGATGCCTTTTGGCAAACTCTCTAAGGGTATAGGTCAATGCTTTTTGAACAGCATTATCATCCATCGATAAAATGGTTTGCACGACAGACCTTGTCTGGTCAGGGTTATGTTCAAGAAACCGGATAATCACCCTGCGAAAATCGGGATGAAACCGGTTAGGCTTTCTAATCACTGGTAATCGCATATAAAACATCCTTCTGTTAAGATTTGCTGATAATCAACAGGCTAACAGGAGAAATTGACAGCGGTAATGTAGTCAAGAACTATATACTTATCATCAATGAAGCTATCCTTCAATCCAGCCTAAACTTGTTCTCTTTTGTGTTGTATGACACCAACAATGGTCAGTTTAATATTGATTCCGGGCAGGCATTTAATGAAGGATAGCTTAATTATTTAAAATGGTTCGAACTGATTTATTTCCCAATAATGCCGTTCGGCTTCTTTTTGAATGTGAAGTACATCAAGATAATGCTCTGTTTCCCAGTGACCCATCTTATTGAAAAAGCTTTTCAGTTCTACATCATCGACATCCTGAGCCAAATTTTTATAGAATTGCATGGCTTCTTTTTCCAGAAGTACCGACGTAGATATTGCAGAAAACAAAGTTTGTTTTTCACCTATTCGCTTCAAGAAATTGTCAGAGAATATTGATTCACGGTCTTCGGTGGTTTCTACTTCTAATCCTTCAGTGAAGTCAACCATTTCTCTACCGGCATCGACAGCATTATAGTAGTTTAATAAATAGTTGTAGTGTTTTTTTTCTTCCTCGATTCTCTCTGAAAAAAAGTCCTTGACCTCTTGGTCGTCAGCATCATCCAAAGCTTTCTGATAGATAATTACGCTATCCATCTCGGCTTTCATACCTTTCTTGATTTCTAACAATAGTTGCTCTTTACTCATTGTTTCTCCTTCAGAGACTGTATCTCTGTTTTGTTATTATTCTCTATATGATTTAATATAATGCATTGGGACTTAGTGAGCAAGTAATTAGAAAAGAATAAATGGTGCTGAAGGGGGGACTCGAACCCCCACGAGCTAATCGCTCACTAGACCCTGAACCTAGCGTGTCTACCAATTTCACCACTTCAGCTTGCCGGTTAGAAAATAAATCTAAGCTTGAAAGTCAAGAAAAATCAGAATCCAGCATAGTTTAACACAATAACAGAGAGTTTATTGGTTCTGACTTAAAGTTAGGATTCGGCTCGCTTTTTTAATTCTTTCTAGTATTCGATCTTATCACTGAGGGTGGCTCAGAACCTTTATTTATTGACAATATAGCTTCTATAAATATTCATAATCATCTTGAAGTTCAGGCTCTGAAGAGATGTTTTTAATATTCGATAAGGAGATTTTTATGAAAGGTACCTCTAAACTAGTACCATGGTACATTACGAATATCGTAGAAGAAACCCTTACAACGCCATTTTGCAGTTATAATCAAGCGGGAGTTCTTTTTACCGATATCTGCTCATTCACCAAACTAACCAACCGTTATAGCTCCTCGGGGCACTATGGAGTAGAAGTAATAACCAACATCCTGCAAAACTATTTTGACAAAATGATCCCCTGTATTCACAATAATCAGGGGTCGTTAGTAAAGTTAGGTGGTGACTCCATTCTTGCTTTCTTCCCTGGCAATAAGCAGGAAGCTGTTACCAATCTCATAAGATGCTCGGAAGATATGTTGGAGAGTCTTGGCGATTTAAATACCGGCCTAAAAAAAAAGTATGATGCCGATCTGCTGTTTCGTGGTGGTGCTGCTTATGGCAAAGTTTCCACTATTATCGTTGGTGATCCTAAGTATCATTTTGACTACTATTTCGAGGGCGACGGTCTTGATCAAGCCCTTGCTCGAGAGGAAAGGGCAAAGCCTGGCAGTGTTAACTTTGCTTTTGATCCCAAAAAATTCATGGCTGCATCTATGTCAGACAAGTTTGAAAATCTTGTCAAACCACTACCACCGCAACAGATTGAAGAAGTAGAATCTCGGTTCATATCAAAAAAAATAAGACAAAGGATGAAACAGCAAATCCAGTTTAAGGCAGAGTTAAAGTATGCTGCCATTGTTTTTATCAGTGTCGAAACGAAACAGAAAACTACTGGAAAATCTAACATCAACTATAAGGATTACCATCAGATGTATTGTCGTGTTCAGGATGTTGTTTATTCTCTGGGTGGCAATATAAATAAAGTAGATGTAAACGATAAAGGGTATATGATAATCCTCACTTTTGGTGTGCCTAATATTCATATAGATGATATTGAACGAGCCTTCATCTGTTGTTTCCGTCTGTCAAAAGAATCATTCCCGAATATTAAAATGCGTTGCGGGATAACCTACAGCAACATATTTGCGGGTAATTTCGGGTCTAAGGATAGGTTCGAGTTCGGTATAATCGGCAATGGTGTCAATGCTGCTGCACGTTTGATGCAAATCGCAGACTCCGGGCAGATAACTTTTTCTGAACAGATCCTCAAGCGGATCAGTTCAAGATTCGAAAGCGAGTTTGTAACAGAGGCGAAAGTCAAAGGCTTTGACAAGCCTTTGAAGACTTACAGGCTTGTTGGCGAATTACCTGAAAATTGGCAGCTGTTTAGATCCCAGTTTGAGGAGCGGACATTAGTCAAAGCTGAACAGCATTTAACTGATATCTCTGGCAAGCTAAGAAATAACAAGCTCGCATTGGTTGTTTTCTCCGGTAATACGGGTACGGGTAAATCCTTTTTCGTCTATTCGGTTTTGAAGCATCTGTGGTGTAATGACCTCAAGATAGAGATTAAGGTCTTGGAAGAATACAGTTGTCTCAGCAATCTCGGGTTCATCTTCAAATTAATATCTAAAAAACTTGGGTTTGACTCCCTGGAACTTCATCTCAATGACCTTCTCAGGTGGTGTGAGGAGCACGGTGTCAGTGTTGATGAAGAGCTGCTGGGAATGCAACTCAAAGCCTATTCCGGTAATGAGACCGAAAATAGTGGCAGCAGTCAAAACATCGCTTCTTTTGATAGCGATAAACAGCAGAGCATCAATGAAATATTTTTCAGTTACTTGCAGCAGATACTGACTATCGTACTGAAAAATACAGATATCTTAGTTATAGATAACTTTCAATGGATTGACCATACTTCCGGAAAAATTTTAGCTAAAAGCTTGGTCGAATTGAAAGAAAGCGGCTTAAAATCAATTATCACTATCGACAAAACATCAATAGACAATACAAAAGGTAAGCACAATCCTTATCAGGACATCCTGCGCTCTTTCGATGACAGTGAAAAGGAAGAAATAGTTTTAGAAAACTTGAGCGGGGAGCAGACAAATATGCTTATCCGTGACGAGTTTAAGAAACATGATAAAAAGACTGAAGAAGATCATCTAACCAGTATCCGACAGTCGGCAATAAACAGGATTTATGAGATAACTTCAGGAAACCCTTTCTTTGTATTAGAATTGGTTAAGATATTAAAAAACACTTTTGACTTCAGTAATAACATGTTGAATGCCGGTGACATAAACAACATGCAAAGGTCAGGGACCATGCCTGCTACTTTAGAAACACTGTTTCTTAATCAGTTTGAGGAACTTGACAGCAAATCTCGCTACACATTGACTATTGCGTCTATCATCGGTAGTTCCTTCTCCGTCAATGACCTGATAGCAACCGACCGTGAACAACTCAAGGTAGACATAATTAGTGTTTTGGAGAATCTCAATCAGGGAGAGATAGTTAATCAAAGAGACCTCGATCCTGAGTTGGAATACATGTTTACTAATACCATCATGCGTGAGTCGATATATAGAACGATCCTAATGACCGAGAAAAGAGAACTCCACCGTATAATTGCCCGTCATTATGAAAAGAAATATGCCGGCAGTCTAAATAATTATATCGAGATCATTGCCAACCATTACATCCAAACAGACGACTATGAAAATATCGTCCACTATTGCCTCAAAGCTGCCAAAAAGAATATCATGCTTCGTTTCTTTGATGACAGCATCTTTTATTATGATCAGGCCATCAGAGCTTGTAATGACAAACCTCTAAAGCTCGAAATGGAGTTGGACAAGATTGTACTGCAGCTGTTACAAGGTAACATGAAAGACGCTGTTTCCAGATACGATATTATCTCCGAGAACGTCGATATGTTAGCTGCCGGCGATTATTGTGCTCACGAAACGCTCAGGAAGTTACAAGAGTATCTGTTCTTTGTGAAAACGAAAATTATAATGTATCAGTCCGATTATCAATCAGCACTTAAAGAGATAGAAAATAACATCGATAACATCTCAAATAAAGGCTTTTTGACAGAACTCCAAATATACAGATTAGACAGTCTTCGCTTCCTGAAAAGAAAGGATGAATTTCTTGAACGAGCGGAAGAACTATCATGGTCTGCCCGAAAAAACAATGACCAGATACTGGAGGCTATGGTATCCTCGGTATTAGGGCAGTATTACTTAGACCTTTGTGAATACAGACAAGCCCGCTATTATTTCAAAGATAAGTTGGCAGCTGCTGAAACTGCTAATGATCAGATAATGGTCAGGCAGGCATTAAACAGTATAGGAGTAACTTATACAAGAGAAGGTTATCGGGATCAGGCCAAGGAATACTTCCTTAAAGCTTGCGATATTGCTGAAAAAATGGGTGACAAAAACGGAATAATCAGGATACTGACCAACCTGGGGACTCTTGCTAGAAACGAAGGCAACTATAAAGAGGCTAAAGATTACTACAGCAAGAGCCTCAAACTGATTAAACAGACTCTGAATAAGGAACAAGAATCCGTGAATTTATACAATATCGGTGAGATGATTTACCACGAATCAGGTAATTTTGAAAAAGCCTTGACTTATTTCCGCAAGTCTTTAGCTATAGCAACTGCCATCGGAGATGAGGTACAGATAGCATACTGCTGGGACGCCATCGGTGACTGCACATTTCAATCAGGCAATTATAACGAAGCGGAGAAAACATACAGGAAGAACCTGGCTTTGCAGCAGAAAATTGCTGATCTTGAAGGAGTTGCTCATACCTACGGTAATTTGGGGAACATAGCCAAAATGAAAAAAGACTATGAATTAGCCATGAGCTATTATAAAGAACAGCAGCAAATTCTGGCAGAGAACGGAGACAAGGAAGGAGAAGGCAGAGCATGGTTCAATATGGCGATGATAGCTATCGAAACTGATCAATACGATTTAGCAATGACCCGTCTGAAAAAAGCATTGCAGATCTTTGAGAGCATTAAAGCGGAATATTACATCGAAATAACTAACGAATATATTGGAAATTTAAACAAGAAATAGAAATAGAAAGGAGAAACTAAATGGAGTTAAGAGGAAAGGTTGTAGTAGCACAAGGTGGTGGCCCTACAGCTGTCATTAACCAGTCATTAGTCGGTGCAGCTTTAGAAGCAAGAAAGTTCCAACAGGTGAGCCGGGTTTATGGCGCTGTACACGGTTTAGCAGGTATTTTAGAGGAAGATTTCTATGACCTCACACAGGAGACCAAGCACAATTTAGAGCAAGTTGCTATCACGCCCTCATCGGCTCTGCTTTCAACCCGTGATAAACCGGATGTAAAGTATTGCCGCGAAATTTTCAAAGTACTTAAAGCTCATGACGCTCGCTACTTCTTCTACATTGGAGGTAATGATTCATCAGCCGCTGTATCAATTATCAATAATGAAGCAAAAAAATCAGACTATGAGTTCCGCGCAATTCATATTCCCAAAACTATTGATAATGACTTAGTCCTTAACGATCACACACCCGGATACGGGTCAGCAGCCAGATTTGTCGCCCAAGCTTTTATGGGAGCTAATTTAGACAACAGAGCCTTGCCGGGCGTATATATTGGAGTAGTTATGGGCAGACATGCCGGTTTTTTGGTAGGAGCTTCTGCTATAGCTCAAAAGTATCCTGATGATGGGCCGCACCTTATCTACTTCCCGGAGAAATCTTTTAATCGTAAAAAATTTCTCAAAGAGATCAAACAGGTTTATGACAAATATGGACGTTGTGTAGTAGCAGTATCTGAAGGTATTCAAGATGATAAAGGTATTCCTATAGCAACTAAATTGTGTAAATCCATCGAAAAAGATGCTCACGGCAATGTTCAATTATCAGGATCAGGCTCCTTGGGTGATCTGTTAGTCTCTTATGTCAGAGAGAATCTACCTATAAAAAGAGTTCGTTCAGATACTTTTGGTTATCTGCAACGATCTTTTTTAGGGTGTGTTTCTGATATTGACCAATATGAGGCTAGAGAGGTTGGTGAAAAAGCGGTTCAATATGCTATTTGGCATAATCGGGACGGATCTATCGCTATCGAGAGAACCGGTTTCTACTCGGTTGATTATAAACTTGTTAAATTAGAAGACATCGGAGGTAAAACCAGGCTAATGCCTGATGAATTTATTAACAGTGAAGCAAATAATGTTACCGATGCTTTCAAGTTTTATGTCCGACCACTGCTCGGTTCAGGGTTACCTACTCCGCACAGAATCAGAGCCCCTAAACCTGATAAACTGCTGAGAAACGGTTCTGAGAAGTAATTTTCATGTATTAAAAAACCTCTTCGCTATGGTAATATCCCGACTATTTAATAGTGGACGTTAATATGGCGAGGGGGTTGTTTTTTAGTAATGGTGATTTAGGCAAAAAAAATGGCGGGAGCGACGGGACTCGAACTCGCGACCTCCTGCGTGACAGGCAGGCGTTCTGACCAAACTGAACTACGCCCCCGCAAACTTGCGAAGTACCGCCATAGAAATAAAGCCGGTTTTTCTGTCAATCTTTTTTAGCTTTTTTTTCATGATAAAAGGCTGTTGATAATCAAACCCACCCTCAAACAAGTTATAAACTGTATTGACTATCATAAGGTTTATCAGGGAATCAACTAAAACTTTCTTTTCAACACCAATGGCGAAGACCTGATCTGTCCGGAAACATTTAACAGTTAATCCGAGCAGTAAAAGAGTTATTGTCCAACGTACTGTCATACTTCATCTTATATTGATCAGTCGTTCACAACCGTACCTTCCAATGAATCCTGTATAAGAGCTTTAGACCCTGACCTCTCTTGTAGTTTGGCTATTTGAGTTTACTGATTCGACATTGATTGTTGTAGTTAATAGTAGATTTTGGGGAGCTGGTCTTGGCACATAAGGATAACCCTTATTTATATCGCCGACAGAGGCTGATTTCCGCACATCCGAAATTAAATTTGGCACGGTTATACCAAAGAATATTTCCACTGTAATATCTAAGGTTAGAATGATGAACATAACTACAATTACATTCTACAGCATATACTATGTCCCATTCTGCCAAACTAATGTTATTACTGATTGGCTGTAAGCCGCACAGGGTGGAGCAGCCTTGAAAAATTTTCATAATTGGCTTTTGACGACATCATCATATTAAATTTATAGAAGGACTCCTGAATAGAAATAAATCAAGTATTTTTTAAGAATATTTATTCTTCGGTCAGATAAGAGAAAACATTTATTAAATTTTTCAGGATATATTCTTTATTGAAGACCAGGTTAAACGAAACGGTTCATCACTTCGGCAAATTTCTTCATTCTGCCTTCATGAAATACCGAGATACTCTCTTCTATGCCACCCTTGCGGACGAATGCCAGGTCTTTGTCACTCAGTTTATCGAGATCGATCTCATGTCCCAGATTGGCTTTAGCAATCGCAGCATCATAAAGCTGCCGGGGTAAGCTCTTTGAGAGGTAGGATTCTGTCGCAACTTCTTTTTCGATCCGGGCACAGATGAAAAGCCCTGTCTTTTTCTTCAGGAGATCCTGGAGATTGTCCTCTGAAAATTTGCCCAACTCTCGCTGAACTTTTCCGTCATAGATCGAACCGCCCAGAATTACCCTCTCATAATGGTAAATATCGGGATCGCTTTTTACGTTTACTATATCAACTTCACCTTCTAAATGAGACTTGAGTTTCATTGCGGCTTTTTCGACACTGCCGTATCTGGTGGCATAAATAATAATTGTTTTCATGTCGGCTCCCTTCTTGTGATCTTAACCAGCTTTTATTTTTAAATATAAGACAAAATAACGGTAAGGCAAGTTATTTAGGAGACTGATTTCCTTTTGATTGCTGCTGAAAGTTTCCTTCGGTGACCTCGGTATTGTTCGGTGGTAAATAAACTCTGTTTTGCTCCGAATATACTTGCTGTTGCATCCGCAGGTTTTTTCTCAGGCTAGCTAAGGTTTTTCTATCTACTTTTAATTCCTGTATCCTAACCCGGACAAGCCGGAACCAAATTATGTACGGACAATATTCTGCCAAAAAAAAGCAGAATATTATTGATAAGGTACTAATTGCCTCAACAATCGGCAACATTATTTATAGCCTTCTATTCTTGTCAATAAATACTGATATTTCCGGTACGTAACTCATTGTGGGACAGTGTAAGGCTTTCAGCAAATCATTATTCAAGTGACTATGAAGCAATATCATACCGTTTCTTTCGGAAACTGCCAATATCAATTTCTTCAACATTGTTTTTTTGCCATTGATGTTCAAAGAACTTTATCAGTAAGATATCTACGTTTTTTAGCAGTTCTTCAATTGTTTTGCACCCATGTCTCTTAGCTACTTTTAAAAAATCTATTAAAAAATCTGTTACTTGGCTAACGAATATCAACTGTAGGAGGGCATCTAATGCTACTCCCTCAATCTCAATATAAAATTCAAGCAGTATTTGCTGGGGAGTAGTCCGTACATTAATTAACATATCATAGTATTACTTCGTCAAGCTTGTACTTCCATTTGAAGATTACTGGAGTTTGGTTTATTTCATCAATACCTTTATAGATACGGTTTATCAGTTCTTCTTTCGATTCTACTCTTATGTGCCTTATAAATGAACGTGATATTTTACTAAAGAACATTTCAATCATATTAAGCAAGTAGCCATGTTTTGGTGTATATGTAAATTCAAATCTTCCGGGTTTGCTTAACAAATATCTTCTTGTCTCTTTTGAGGTATGAGAGGAATGATTATCTAAAACTAATTTGATTGTCCAGTCTGATGGATAACTTGAATCGATTTTTTCCGAAAATTCAATGAACTCTCTACTACGATGCCTATCTCTAACTATGGAATGAACGATTCCGGTATGTAGGTCTATCCCTGATAAAAGCGAGACTGTTCCCAACCTTTTATATTCAGGTTCTCTGCCAATAGTAGGATAAATACCGGGAACCGGAGATAGTTGTGCTCCAATGTTCTTAATTGCCTGAATACCGGGCTTCTCATCATAACTAACAGTTGTAGTTTTTCTTTCTGCATCAG
>PWNZ01000148.1 GCA_003564135.1 Candidatus Cloacimonadota bacterium | reverse complement strand
TCTACTATCAAATATATGATGGCGAAATGAATGAACTGCAGCCTGAAAACGGTCAAATGTTTCATGAAGGGATTTCCAGATCTGTTAGTAATCATAATATTGTAAGCAATGGTGAGTATGCTTACATTGTCTGGACTGACCAAAGAACAATATATCTGGGGTACCGGATTATGGTTCAGAAAATTGATAAAGACGGCAATCATTTGTTCGAAGAAAACGGTATATTCGTCACCGAACATACAGGTGCTGATCAATTAAGCGGAACAGGCCGGCGTCATATAAGTGTCGTTCCCCACCACAGCGGTGGTATTGCCTTGGCCTGGGTTGAGCAAAGAGCTAACCATGCATTGGTTTATGCACAGGCTATCGGTCCTAATGGTGAAAGATTGTGGGACCCCGACGGAACAGGTTTAGGGATAAGAGTGTCGGCTACTGATGATGTTTATACTCAGGACAACCCCATTATTTCCCGGCGCGGAGAGGCTTATATTATCGTTTATGACGAAACCGACCCCGGCGAGGACTTTTCTTACCAACGGGATACCAGAGCGCAGAAAATCATCAATGGTGAAAAACAGTGGGGAGAGGAAGGAGTAACTATTGCCTGGCAGATCGGCGGGTATGTTTCCGATAATGTTGTAAAAGAGGTTATCAATGGTGAGTATATTCTCTGGAGACGAAGTGGACAGTACGGCTCAGAGGGCAACACCTATTATATCAAACGAATCGATGAAGATGGCAATGCAGCCGCAGGCTGGGATGAGTACGGCGAGGTTGTTGTCGATTATCCGGGTTTTCGGCAACTAAGACCTCAGGCTGTTTTAACCGATGAAGGTGTTTTAGTTATTTGGGAAGACGGGCGTCATACAGAAGGAGCTCGCAGATATCACAGTCTTTACGGTCAACTGATTAGCCCTCAAGGTGAGATAATGTGGGAAGAGAATGGTATTCCACTGGCAGATTATGATAACGATCAAGTTCTGGTTTCACTTAGCTACCATGAGAATGGATATGCCTATTTTGCCTTCCGTGATGACCGTCATGAACCCAGATCTCGGGATATAAGCTACCAAAAAATCGATATGCAAGGAAACCTTTTATGGGGTGACCCTGCACCGTTTGCTGCTAAACAGATAATCGAACATGATTACCCGGTGTTATCATTAGTTGAAGATAAAGTTCTTCTGTTATGGGAAAATAATTACGGTGAAGAAGGCGTTGATCTGCATATACAAATAGCTTCGATTGAAGATGGAAGAACCTACTGGGGACCTGAGGGTTCGCCTATGATAGTCAAGAATTGCAGACAGGTTAGAGCCAGAGTGATACCTTTTGTAGATAACTCCGCTCTCGTCATCTGGCTTGACGGCCGTTCGTCAGATATAGCTGAAATAAGTAACTTATACGCTCAAAGAATAGATATGAATGTTGACCTAAGTGTAGGAGAAGATGAGATTGCCGAAAAAATACCTGCAATGCAGCTTCACCCAAATTATCCCAACCCATTTAATCCCGACACTAATTTATCGTTCGATTTGAAACGAGATAAGCAGGTAAGTCTCGAAGTTTACAACATTAAAGGGCAGTCGGTTGCTTCCCTGCTGGATGAAGAGCATTTGGAGCAGGGCCGGCATACGATAGTCTGGAACGGCCTTAACTGCCAGGGCCGGGAGGTTGGCAGCGGTGTCTACTTCTACAGGCTGACCGGCGCAGAGCAGACGCTGGTAAGGAAAATGGTGATGATCAGATAAAGTATGTATCGGGAGATTGCCTAGATAAAGACTCCAATACTTGCATAATTAAAAGATTAAGAGCCGGTAAGAAGCGATACTTTTTGCTTTTTACCGGTTTTTGTATATGCTTAATTATTAGCTTAAGAGTAGTCCTGGGGTTAAGGAGTGTTTTACACCTAAAACGTGTTACTATGTCATGATGAAATATAAACGGTATATAGCGTTATAGGTAGTATATAATTACTTGAATAATTTATATATATAAAATGATTTCCACTTCTTTCTGGTAAGTAATAGTATATCTTTATAGTTTAAGTTTGGTGCTGTATAAGTGAGAATAGATATAATGAAGAATTACTTTAACAATAGGTTGTTGGTAATATGTTCATTGATGGAAGCATTTACCTCGATTTACAACAGCTGTGCCGAAAAAGTGGATGAAAATGCGCCGGACTGACCATGGACTGAGATCATAGGCTGAACAGTGCGCGCTTATGTACAGGGTATAGGTATTGATGATGAAAAGAATATTTATAGTACCGGTTATTGCAAAGATGCGAAAGTGTTTGGTGTTGAGCTGGAAAGTAAGTGGGACTCAGATATTTTTTAGTGAAGATGAACAAAGAGAGAGGAATTAGCTGGGCAAGACAAGCTCTCGGGTTTGAGGCAAGAAAGATTGCGATGGATAATGATGCTGATTCCCATATAAGCGGACAATATAAGGGTGTGGTTGATTTTGCTATTGACAATCAGGGCAATGGATATATTTATGGTACTCGCTTAAAAAAAAGATGGTTTTATTATCGATGAAGGTTTGACAGGAACTTTCAGCGGGTATGCGTATATGGCAAAATTGAACTCCGGTTTTGCGTATAACTAATAATTTAGGAGAGAAGATGAGAACAGCTTTAGCATTTATACTTACCGGAATGAGTATTTTATCAATACTATGTATCCTTTATATGCTGGTCTTCCATTCTGTAGGAGGTGACGAAGAAGCCTCATTAATTCATGAAGTCGGTGAAGGTACTCGTCCGGGAGAGATGATTTATGTCGAAGGTGGTGATTTGCTTGAGGGAATCAAGGTGCCATCCTTTTATGTAGCTGTTAACCTTGTAACGCAAGAGGAGTACAGCAGAGTAATGGGTAGTAACCCGTCAACTTTCAGCAATAATGGTTTACCTAAACGACCCCATCTTCCGGTTGAAGGCGTCACATGGTTCAATGTTGTCGACTTTTGCAATCGCTTGAGCTTAGAGTTGGATTTAGAACCATGCTACAGCTATGCGGATGAGAGCAATGACTATGGATACGATCCCGATGAATGGCCGGATGACTGGGATAGCTCTTGGCAAAGAGTTAGGAATATCCATTTTACACGTGAAAACAACGGATTAAGATTACCGACCCGTTTAGAATGGGAGTTTGCAGCTAGAGGAGGAATACCTGCTCAGGAAGCAAGAACCTTTAATAATAAGTATGCCGGAACAGATGAAGATTCTCTGCTTACTGATTATGCTTGGTTTATCGAGAATGCCAATGGAATAACACATCCGGTCGGTCTGAAACTACCAAATGAGTTAGGGATTTATGACATGAGTGGAAATCTGTGGGAATATTGTCAGACTCCCGATGGAAGCCCCAGTCGTGATACACGTGGTGGGGCTTGGTGTTTTGATCATGAATACTGCGCTGTTGACTATCCCAGCCTTAGCGATGTTTTAAGAGGTAATAATTTCACCGGCTTCAGGTTATTTAGAAGCGCAATTGACCGTTAATAGCAAGCACGGCATAGTAAACAATTAATAACAAAACAATTGGAGGAAATAATGCTGATTAGTCCCTGTGGTTATTACTGTAGTGGTTGTTCTCATTATCAGGACAGATGTAAAGGATGCGCATCACTGAAGGGAAAGCCTTGGTGGGTCAAATATTATGATATCGACAATTGCCCAATATATGGATGTGTCCAGGAAAAAAAGATAGCAGACTGTGGGCAATGTGATCGTATCCCTTGCCAGACATGGACCGACCTAAAAGACCCATCATATTCCGATTATGAGCATAAAGCAAAAATCGGACAACGAGTCAACCGGCTGAAAAAAAGCCGGAAAGCTCAGAGGTTTCGCGTAAGTTATTGATTAATTTATCACTAAGAGATCTTCCATATTTTTATACAGCGATTTTTTTGCAGTATAAATCGTAATAGGGGAGACAAGGATATCGTAGTGAGGATATCATGTGTTCTTCTCTTCTCATTGGCTTGCCTAGTGGTCATTTTTATGTCCGGTTACGGGATGAGTGACTTTAACATCTGAATGATAAATCGGCAATAGATAAGGGTTCCGGATAATTCTTTTGAGATACCCCCGATTACATCCGGGATAAGATGGAGAAATAAATTTCTTTAACCACATCTTATCCTTTCAGGTAATCTATTACGGTCTTTAATCCATTAACGGTGAGCATATATAGAGTAGCCCCTTCGCTGGAGATTTGCCCTTTAATGCTCCGAAGGTTTACTATAAGCTTGACATTTATCTGTGTATTTTTATGTAACAAACGACATACGAAACATTTTAGGAGTTGTTATTTATGAAAGAATTTATTGAAGAGTTGCCCAAGGTTCAGGAAGCAGACTTAAATGACAAGGTTGTATTAGTAAGGGTGGATCACAATGTAGTTAAAAGTGGTGAGATCAAAGACCCATTTCGTATCGACATAACTTTTGGTACACTGTTTAATATCATGGCCAAGGGTGGAAAGCTTATCTTGATGACGCATATCGGTCGGCCCCGAGATAAGAAAACAAATGAAATAAATATTTCGTCAAAAAATTCTGTGATACCAATAGTCCGCTACTTAGAAAAGAAGCTTTACACTAAGTTCTACGTGCCCGAGTTTTTCCGTCAAGATAACTATGGTTATACAGGAATTGATACATCGATCAATCTAGTCATTAAAAAACTTCGTGAAGGTAAGATTCGAGGCTTATACCTACCAAATAGCAGGTGGTTTCAGGGCGAAGAGGCGCAAGGTGAAGAAGCTGATAAATTTTCTCAACAACTTGCCGGCTTAGCAGATGTTTACGTCAATGATGCTTTCGGCTCCTGGCAACCTCATAGCTCAACAGTTGGTATCACTAAGTATTTACCATCTTATGCCGGTTACCTCATGCAAAACGAGATACTTAATTTGAATCGAGTATTTGAACCATCCAAACCTATGGTTGCAATAATTGCCGGTTCTAAGTTTGACACCAAGATAGGGCCCTTGAGAGCTTTACTGAAAAAAGTGGATTATCTAATTTTAGGTGGGATTATTTATAATGCCTGGCTTGCCGTAAAATATGATATTGAGATAGCTGGAATAGAAAAAGACGATATTATTGCCGCTAGAGAGTTCTTGGACTACAGTGAGAAGTATCCGGGTAAAGTTATTGAGCCGGTAATAGTAGTCGAGTCAGACACATTAGAAGGGAAGTTCAAGGGAAAATATCGTTCAATCGACATTAGAGACCTGAAACCAAAAACCAAGCTCAATTACGTGTTGGATATTGACCCCAGGTCATTTACAGAAGATGGTATAGCTGAAAAAATCAAACAGGCTAGCTCGATATTCGTTAATGCAGTCATGGGGCTGACACCTCACTTTTATGAGGGGACAGTTGCTCTTTTTAAGTGTTTAGATAGTAATATTTCCGCTTTTAAAATGTTAGGAGGTGGTGACACATTGCAGGAGTTCAGATTACTTTTGCCAGGCAAGTATCTTAAAGCAGTCGACGATCCAAAATACTATTTCTTTTCCGGTGGGGGAACTATCCTTACAGCTATTGAACAAAACTCAGTTGAAGGTCTGGAACCGGTAAGAGCCTTGATAGACAACAAGAAAAAGATGCTTAGTGATCCAAGAATATAGTACCTTATCAATAATATTGACTGCGTCGAGCTCGTTTAAAAAGATTAGTTGCCGACTAACTTCGACGGACCAGCCAACTGACCCGGCTAAACAGAAAAAAGGTTTCACGGGGTTAAAAAGTCAACGCTCCGGTTCACTTTACACAATTCTAAACAGCGGAAGGAATAACGTCCGAGCCGACCGGTGAAGTCAGGAAACGAGCCTGTTACTCTTAACGGCCGAGCCGCCCGTTGTACACAGAAGGGTAAGGGGTGTAGAGTTTAGTGTTGAGAAAGGATGATGTAGATTTCAAAGATAAATTCAGACTTCCTGACCCCATATATTTTGTGATTTTGCCTTAACCCTTCAACACTCCCGTCTGATAATCCGATAAACCATTTGACAAAAAACAGGTTAGTTATTTTTTTGAGTCAGCTTAATGGTGAAGCATAAAAGGGAATCCCGTTAAAGTCGGGAGCGGTCTCCGCCACTGTAAGCGGCGCTAATGGAGCTAAGTCACTGCACAGTTAGTGTGGGAAGGCTTTGCAAATTTCCAGTCGTAAGCCAGGAAACCTGCCATTGAGTCTTTTGTACAAGTTCTTCGGAGCAAAGAACAGGCAACAGAAGATTCTTGGCTATGCTATCCCCAAATCAATTAAGGAAGGATAGTTATGCTAAAAAGTTTTATAAGATTGAAGTCATTTGGTCGGTATCTGAAGCATGATAATAAAGTTTATCGCTTTTCTTCGGATTTGAACAAGATTAATTACTGCTATTACCTAAGAATGCCGTTAGCTGTTTGCTTAATGGTTTTGTTTGTCGTCTCCTCTTGTGTAGATGCCGAGAACTATAATGATCAGCCGAGGTTGGTTATTACTTCTCCGGAAGTTGGCGAGATATTATATTTGCTGCAAGGGACTGAGAATGTAGTAGGTGTTACGCGAGAAGTGAATTATCCTGAAGCTTTTGCTGAGTTACCTCAAGTAGGGAGATTCGGAGCTGTTTCTTTAGAGCGAATTATCGAACTGAATCCCACATTAGTCATAACATCCGGATTAGAACAACAACAACTTGCAGGTGAATTGGGCAAAATAGGGATTAACACATTAGTGGTCTATCCGCTGTCATTATCTCAGATGCTTGATAGTATCGAACAAGTAGCTAATGAATTGCATATACCCGATCGAGGTAAAGCGGTCAGAGACAGTTTAGAGGCAATAATTAATTCCAAGGTTTCGCCGCAAGATCCAAGACCGAGAGTTTATGTTGAGATATACGGTAACCCTATTATGAGCGTGTCTAGTGAATCTTTTATCGGCGAGGTGATATCGATAGCTGGTGGTGAAAACATATTTCCGTCATTACCTCGAGAATACAGCATGATCAGACAAGAAAAAGTTATCGCAGCTAATCCGCAGATAATCATTATTACTTATCCCGGAGTCACCGCCGAGCATATAAAAAATAGAAAAGGCTGGAGTCAAATAGAAGCTTGTCGCTATGATAGGATTTATACTCTCGATGAAATCAATCCGGATTTATTATTAAGAGCCGGACCGAGAGTAGTTGCAGGTATCGAAATGCTACAAGCAATTTTTGCCAAATAACATTACTCACTATATATACTATGTTTTCACTTATAATGTGCAAATTAAGATTCTAAGAGGTAGCCATGACTAGTAAAAAGATTCTGAAAATAGCTGTTCTAGTAATCATAGCTGCCGCAGCAGTTTATATATACCTCACTTACCGAGCGCATAACTACTTTGTGATTTACCATGTGCGGATGCCTCGGCTTATATTGGCTTTGATGTGTGGTTTAGTGCTGGCAGGTGTAGGGTCGGTATATCAGATACTTTTGAATAACCCTTTAGCCGAACCCTATATTCTTGGTGTTTCATCCGGAGCAGCTTTAGGTAGTGTTATTTCAATAGTATTGGGACTATTCCTGCTGATACCGTTATTTGCTTTTTCTGGTGCTTTGATAACGATGCTTATTGTCTGGTACATAGCTCAGATGGGCGGATATTATTCGGGGACGAAACTGCTCTTGTCAGGGATTATTATCGGTATGTTTTGTTCATCAATTATCTCTCTTCTTATGTATCTGAATCAAAATGAGATAGGCAGTATTATCAACGTATTGATGGGGAATATCGGTCATATATTTACTGCCAAAGAGTGGCTAACTTTCCAAATCATGAGCTTTATAGCACTTGGTCTGATGACATACCTCTATTTGTTATCTAACCAGCTTAATATTTGCAGTAGCGGTGACTTGATAGCCACAAATGTTGGTGTAGATGTATACAAGCTTCGACGTAATGTTTTTGTTGTCAGCTCGCTTCTTATAGGTTTTATCGTTTCTTATGCTGGTATTATCGGATTTGTTGGGTTGATGGTGCCTCATTTCGTGCGCAGAATGTTTGGCAATAATCAAAAAAAAGTATTCATCCTAAGTGCCCTGTCCGGTGCAATATTGCTTTTGATCTGTGATTTTTTGGCAATGCACTTAGCAGTTATCGAGATTCCGATTGGCGTGATAACAGCTTTTATAGGTTGTCCTTTCTTCATCTATTTTTTCGCTTATAAAAAATGATAGCTATAAATAAAACCGCTATATTAACCATCACTATACCGACAATCTAGGACAACGATAATCGGTTAAAAATGATTTAGTTCCGGAAATATTAGATAAAATACTATTAGGATAGAAAAAAGTTCTTTAAAATATATATTTGGTGAAGGAAAGGTGTTAAGGCTTCTCCCCTTAGAAGAACTCCATTAGTTCATAGGGGAGAAGCTTCTATAATCAATGATTACATCGTAATTTTGATGTCTTTAATCTCGGGATATCTTTCCAGATGTTCTTTGACCTCTTCGGCAATATTATCGCGGTAGGCGTCGAATTCAGGTATGTAGAGGTCAATTATGGCAACTCCATCTTCGAAACCGACGTACTTGACCATTTTGAGCTCTACTAAGTTTTTCCCAACCTGCGGATAAATAATTTTCTCCAACTCTTCGAGAATAACTTTTTTGCTAAACTCCTCTTTTTCGGCAAGATTATGCTCCAATTCATAGTTTTTGATTGCAGAACGCAGAGTGTCGACAGCTAAGACAGAGCAATGCATCTTAATTGGCGGTAGCCCATCAAGAGCTTGCGCAGCCTCTTTCCAGTCGATTTTCTTAGCCTCCTCGAGAGTTTTGCCTTTGGCCATTTCAGTGATTATTGAGCCGGTGGCTATGTTAGATGCACAACCATAGGATTGGAATTTAACATCCTCTATGATTAATGTTTCCGGGTTAATATTTAAGAAGACTTTTACTTGGTCACCACAGGCTGGGCTGCCTTCTGTGGCACATGCGTCCGGGTTTTCAATCGACCCTCTATTTCTGGGGTTCATAAAATGTTCCATTACTTTGTCGGAATATTCCATTTTCATGATTAGCTCCAATATATGATTTATTTATCAGGCTGTAGGGTGCTGTTTTCTCTTAGCTTACCCACAACCTCCTTGAGTTTAATGATTAGCTGATCAAGTTCTTCCGTAGTCGTATAACGACTAAAAGTAAACTTAATCGACCCATGAGATTGTTCTAATGTTTTACCTAAAGCTTGCAATACATAATTAGGTTTAAGGCCTTGTGAGGCGCAAGCACTTCCGGTCGCAACAGATATATTGTAATAATCAAGCATCATCATTATAGCTTCACCTTCAATGTACTCGAAAGTAAGATTCAGATTATGGGGTGCTCTACTGTTACCTGTTGGTCCGTTGAGGATAACATGAGGGATCTCACTGTTAACTTTATCCAAGAAATAAGCGGACATTTGTTTCAAATGACTGTGGTATGAGTGAAAATCTTGGAAAATCAATTCGATAGCTTTCACTAAGCCGGCAATATTGGCGACACTTATACCACCTGTTTGCAAGTCGTCGAGACGTTTAATACCGTGAATTAGTTGGGCTAGTTTTATTTTCTTATCAACATATAAGAACCCCGAGCTTTGAGGACCATATATCTTATGTCCACTTACAGACATCATATCAATACCCATCTCGCGAATATTTACAGCTATTCTGCCGTATGCTTCACAGGCGTCTGAGTGAATTGCTATATAATGATCTGCACTGTTAAGGATTTCCCTTATCTTCTTTATCGGCTGAATGGTACCAACAGTATGATTGACGAGTGTGGTCATGAACAGGATCGTTTCAGGTCGGATACTTTCTCTTAGCTGTTTTAGATCAATGAACCCCTCCTTATCAGCGTTTAAATAGGTGACCTCATAACCGCTGGATTCAAAAAAAGCCGCATTAGCCAAGATATCTGGGTAGTCAATAACAGAACAAATAATATGATTGCCTTTGCCGGCATTAGCGAGTAAGTAGCCCTTAATAGCTATGTTGTTAGCTAGGGTGCCGCCTGACGTAAAATGTATCTCCTTATCGTCAGCACCAATAGTTTTAGCAACCATATTTTTCCAGATTTCGAGTTGCTCCACTATTTTGGTACCTGTTTTATTAAAATTCTCCGGATAATAATTTTCCAGCAAGTACGGCTCCATAGCAGCCATAACTTCATTAGCTATAGGTGTTGTAAGGCAGTTATTAAAATATAGTCTTTCTCTCATGGTAACCTCCTGTTAAGTTTATAAGAATCTCGACAGAGGAATGGTGTCTAAATATTTATCAATATCGGTTTTTATTTGATTCCACTCTTTAAAAAAACGACAAGGCTTGCCTATACAAAATTCCCGAGGACCCTTGCCACCAGAACATGTTAGGCTAACAAAACCGTCATCCACCGCCGAAATAATATCTTTGACCGATAATTTATTTGGAGAAATAAGCAGCAAATAACCACCATATGAGCCATGGACGCTCTTCAATATACCCGCTTTCTTGAGCTTACTGAACAGTTGTTCCATATATTTAACCGGTAAGTTTTGACGCTCACATATTTCCCTAAGCTTAACCGGTTTAGTCGTATTGCAGTTGGCTATATCGGTCAAAGCTCTAATGGCGTATTCAACTTTAGTAGTTAGTTGCATGTCTGTCTCCTTTTATCTATAACATAGTAATCTTGTATGAATTGTCAAATAAAATAGCCAAGAAAGTGGCACTTAACTTGATACTGATGATTTATATCAGCACACCAAAAATAAAACTAAGGCTATCAAGGCAAGTAAATCTTCACCGAAAAACCTGTCTAATCCTCACTCATCCTTTCCTTCACTTGTTAATATCAAAAAAGGAGAAATATGATACAGCTGAAGCAGATATCAACCGGATATAACGAACAACTGGTGATTGATAACCTGTCACTAAGGTTTGAGCAGGGAGAGTTATGCTCGTTATTAGGACCAAATGGAGCAGGTAAATCAACACTATTGCGAATGATGACCGGCTATCAGCGGTTATGGTCGGGTATAATTGAATTTGATGGACTAAGTATTAACAGGTTAAAACCCAAGGATCTCGCCAAGATAGTTGCCATTATTCCTCAAGAAATACATTTGCAGTTTGACTATTCAGTTCGCGAGCTAGTAATGATGGGACGTTATCCTTACCTCCATTACTGGCAAAAATATAGCTGCAATGACCATCTGGTGGTAGCGGATATACTAGCGAATCTTGATCTGTCAGAATTACAGTATAAGAACTATTCACAACTCAGCGGAGGAGAAAAGCAGAGAGTAAATATAGCTCGAGCATTAGCCCAACAGAGTGAAGTTATATTGATGGATGAATCGTTAGTACACTTAGATATTAACCATCAGTTAGAAATAATGGATTTGTTAGTAAGTATTAACCAGCAGCAAAAAAAGAGTATAATTATAGTTTCGCATAATATTAACTTAGCTGCCGACTATTGCAATAGGATAATTTTGATGAAAAACGGCAAAATAGCTGCCGATGGTGCTCCCGAGATGGTAGTTAGGTCGGAGAACTTGAAACGAGTATATAAGGCCGATATTGCTACTTTCATAAATAAATCATCCGGAAGACCTAATATTCTATATCCTGGCAGCAGGATCAAACGGGATAACTAAATGCGTCAGAAAAATATGATAGTTGTGACTTTTATTGTTCTATTGATAACCTATGTTTCATCACTAGAAGCTGCGGAAAGCCATAATGTAAAGATTTTCAATCAAAATGATCAACCTGTCGATAACGTCTGGGTGATATTTGATGATAACCTAATGGTTACCGATGAAAAGGGGTTGATAAAAATCGAAGTCCGGTCGCAAGTTGAGAACAAAACAGTTGTGAGTCTTTATAGGACAGGTTATCATAGAAAGGAATTGACTTTTAAGCAGTTGTTGAGTAAAGAGGTTATCGTTTTGGCCAGTAAAGCCATTGATGTTGAAGGTATTAGAGTGGTACATGAACGTGAGAACCTGGGAGATCGAACTGTTATCCAGATAAATCATGACTCGACAGTTGAGAATTTGGCAGATGTTATCAAGCTCTACGGTAACATTGAAGGGGTTAGTCTCAGCGGTGAAAGGCAAACTATATCCTTAGGTGGACATCACAGCAGGCATCTGGTAGTAATGGTTGATGGGGTAGTCATAAACAGAATGGGTCAGCCCGTAGATATAGCTAGTATATCTTTAAAAAATATCGAATCCGTTGAAATTATTCATGGAGGCAGTTCGGCAATATCCGGTGCCGGAGCAATATCAGGTATTATTAATCTTAGAACCCGTTCTGAAAACACAGCCAGCGAATATTTATTAAACCAAACGATTGGGTCATTCGGCCTTAAAAAAAGTTCAGTGTCACTAGCCCGATATCTAGGGGTATTTTGGATTGATATGTATGCAGAACATAGTCACACTAAGAATAACTTTAAATATGTAAACAGACAAGGTGAAGCAATGCGCCGGCAATACAATGACAAGCAAAGCCAAAATCTTTACCTTAAGATGGTTTATACAAGGCCTAAACAGAGAATGTCATTGAAGTTCGATTACCGACTGTTTAACGATAAATTACCCGGACCGGTAAACTATTCACTTCTTTATCAAGATGCTCGGATGAATGGGTACACCATAGGAAGTAACTTAACCATTGTAAATTCTTTAGACCGAATTACTATTAATTCTCTGATTTACTTGTCAGCTGACAGGGCTTTTTACGATAATACTCGTTCGCCACATCCTTTTTTTGAGATGAAAAGCGAGCATAAAAATATAAAGAGAGGGGCAAAACTTGAAGCACATTATGATGCTCCCGACGATTCCTTCCTCGATGGAAGTTTAACCGTAGAATACGGTCGGGAAGATTTTGAATATATTGAACCGACCAGAGAATCTAACTCAATTGAACCCGTATATCAAGAAAATGCAGCTTTTAGGCTAGATACCGGCCTAAACCTACCAATACTGCATGGTGTGGGCGAACGGAGCTTTTTGTCCGGTGAATGGAAGCATAGCGGGCAAGCCCGCTATGACATAACTAAACTATGGGATAACTATTATTCTTGGCGCTATGTTTCATCATACGATTTGTTCTATCCTCAGGCTTTATTTGGAGTATTAATCAGTAAAAACTACAGTTTACCTTCCTTTTATGATCTATACTGGAAAGGTGACAGTCAGGTAACAGGCAATGTCGATTTGCTGCCGGAATCCTCGGTCGATTATCGTTTGTTCGGTAATTATCAGTTCACGAGATTATTGATTCAAGGTTCTATTCAGAGAAGTAAAGTAGATGATCTGATTTATTGGTACCGATCGGTCACCGGTTGGAAACCAGGCAATATAGCTTCAGTTCAAATAGATGAATACGAGTTAAGCTTTGACTACCATCTTAATCAGCGGTTAAGCTTGTCAGCATCATACGCAATAATCGATGCAGTTAATAAAACTAAGGATAGTCAAGGCAATAAGTCGGATTTCTACGGTAATAAACTCCCTTACCGACCCGATAGCAGGTTATCCTCTGAAATAAGAGTCGGATTAATTGAAGCTCTAACACTCAATATCAGACATTTTTACACCGGCAAACAACATACAACCTTAGATCAGTTAATCGATCCTATATCATCATATCAAACTACAGATATTGGCTTTAAGTATCATAGAAATATCAGGACTACAAAAGTCCTATTTTCTCTAAGTCTCAACAATGTCTTTGATAATCAGTACGAAATATATCGATATACACCCCACCCGGGATTCAATTGGCAGTTTGGAGTCAGTGTCGGTAATAACTAGGTGATAATTTCAATGAATTACTTCAGGTATTATAATTAATGAATAAAAAAATGGAGATAACAATTATGCACAAAACATCAACAATCTTAGTATTAGTAGTCATGATAGCTTTAGCCTCATTAAGACTTCATGCCGACTTACTCGTCCTGAACACTATCAGTGAAACCATTTCTAGATATAACATCGAGAATAGGCAAATCGATAACAGATTTGCTACAACAGGTATGTACCCCAACAAAATGGCTACCTGTCAAAAATTCATTTACGTTACTAATTCCGGAGACAATAATGTTCAAGTAATAGATGTTAAAACAGGGGAGACGGAAAAGTTAATACACATGGAAGAGTTTTCTAATCCTTATGATATAATCATTCACGGGTCTTATCTTTACGTCACCGGTATGCTAACCAACAAAGTTTACCGGATAGATGTGGATAGGCTGGAAGTAATTGATGAAGTTAAAGTTGGCCTGGCTCCACAAGGTCTTTTAGCGTTAGGGAATAATCTTTATGTAGCCAATTCCGGTGTTTCTTATCCCAATTATTCTGACGGTGAGTTATCGGTTATAGATTTGGACAGTTTTACACTTATCGACAGTCTAAAGGTGCCTACAAATGCCCAAAGAATGGCAGTATGTGACTTAAATAAGATACACCTTGTCTGTACCGGTGATTACGACGAAATAAGTGGGGAAGTAGTAGTTATCAACCCTGAATCCTTAGAGATTGAAGGTTCAGTCAAATTCAATAACTATCCCATGAATATTTTAATCCCGGCAAACAATAATGCATATGTTGGAGACGCTTTCAATCTCGGAGTTTTTACTTATGACTCCCAATCTCTAGAGATTATGCATCGGCCTGGTAATGAATTCGCTTCGGGTGGAGGATCCTTCTTGGAACTTAATGAGTTTATCGTCATAGCTGATGCTAAAGATTTCACCTCAAACTCGACCATCAGTTTCTATAGCCTGCGTGAAGAGCTTTTGTTTTCGTTTGATGCCGCCATTGGTGCAATTGATTTAGCCTCCGCAGCTAAACAGACAAATATTGAAGACAGGTTTCTTAAGCCGCAGATAAGTGTTTATCCTAATCCTTCACGAGATAGTTTTCGTATAAATATTATTCAACCGCAAAGTGTTCAAGCCGCAAATCACGATGTCAACAGCCAATCCTCTATAAAAATTCATAATATTAGAGGTCAATTGATTGAAAGTATTGATACAACAACCCGAGAAACCGTTTGGGATGGTACTTGTAGTAATAATATACCGGTTGCATCGGGAATATATTTTATCAATATCACAGAATCGGGTAATACAGGTCGCAAAAGAGTAACGCTTATTAGGTAATTTATGGTCCCCTACCAAGTCAAGTAGTGGCTGCTTCAATATATGTATCAGCTTGTCGTAGGGACAGCAGCCTTGTTGTCCCTACAAAGTAAGTGTCCAATAAATCATCTTAAAGCAAACCATCAGATACCGGAAGGGGTTGGGATTACCCTGTTCATATGATCTAATCCGGAGAAATTTTTCAGGCTCATAATACTTGACTAATATGTCTGTTTTATTTAGTTGTCTAACTAGTGAAATATTAAGATTTTAAGAGGTAGCTAAATGTCACAGATTGGATTCAGATATCCTGAAGAGCCTCGCAAAACGGCTCTATATGGAGCAGAAGACTGGTATCAAAATTTTTTAGCTGAGAAGCTTGGGAAAGAATATCAACCGATAAAAAGGAGTGATTTCGGGCGTTATGCCATGGCGGTAAACTATTTAACATCAGTAATGGAAGAGTCAAAAGCTATTGAAAAAGTTGCTGTATTCAATATTGACCATATGGTCCAATTAAGGATTCATGGCAATGATGCTGATGCTCTAATGAATAGGGTTTTACCAATCGAAGTCAATGGGGTTAAAGTAGGTCAGTGTAAATATACTTTGCTATTAACCTCAAACGGCACTGTTCTAGATGATCTTATTTTAATGAAGGTCTCGGATTCGGACTATATTTTAGTTCTCAATGCCGGGCATGATATAACTGATAAAGTAAACCAAGGAAATCAAGTAACAGAGATAATATCCGATGCCGATTATATAGCATCATTTCAGCAACCTGATGAAAACGTAGAAATTGAAGACATATCACAGGATTTAGTTAAAATTGACGTGCAGGGGCCTTTATCGTACAAACTGATAAGCGAACTATACGGGAAAGAGGTTTTGAGAAATAGGAATAAGCCTAACAAAAATATGTCTTTCTTTACTTTCAATGAAACAGAAATTGACGGTCATATTTGCTATTTGAGCCGTACCGGATACACAAACCGTTGGGGTTGGGAGATGTACTTTCCTGCTGTAATAGCCGAGGAAAATTTTAAGAAAATCGTTACTAAAGCTTATGATCTGGGTGGCTTACTGGTTGGCCTTGGCGGCAGAGATGAAAACCGCATATCTGCGGGCGCATTTGGTCTTCCATTATATGGGCATGAATACGATGCAAAACACACACCTACCAATGCTCCTCTATTTAACGCAGCTGTTGAAATGCATAAAAAAGAATTTATTGGAAAGAAAGCACTGCAAAAAGACATTAATGATAATATTGACAAACGAATGGTCTTGTTTATAGCCGAAGGAATTGCTACCGGCAGAGGGATATATAAAGATGGGGAAAGATTAGGATCTGTTACCTCAAGCATGAATTCACCTAATGTACCTTATCAGAAAAGATTGTTTATCGAATCCGGAAGGAAGAACGTTAACCAACAAGATGGTAACGCAGCTATAGGCTTAGGGTGGCTTTATCATAATCCTTTTGATCTTGATGAAGACGGCAACGACATCTTAGTTATAGATGGCGAAGCTGTCAGGATACCGGTCGAGTTTTATCGTGAAAATGAAGATAAAGAACCTGCCGGAAAACCAATTAAAGGATACATCGCAGGAGACGGAGTTAATCCCGCTACCGCACCAAAACCTTTAAAAAAGATTGAGAGCCTTTAAAAATGAGCTTACTTTTTACAATGGGAGACAGAGATGAGTAAAAGAGTTCTGGTTACCGGTGGAGCAGGGTTTGTCGGTTCTCATATTATAAGGTATATATTGAGTAACTATTCTGAATATCGGGTTATAAATTTTGATGCATTGACGCCATCTGCATCTCTCAACCGGCTATCTGCTGAAGAAAACAATCCAATGTACACCTTCTACCACGGTGATATTTCTAATGAGAAGGATGTTCAATATGTATTTGAACAATATAGGCCTAACTTTGTAATCCATTTAGCTTCTCAATCTTATATCGATAAAAATATCCACCAGCCAAATATCTTCATCCAAACAAATGTCATTGGTACACAACTCGTCCTCCAAAATGTTCGAGAATCCAATGTAGAGAAGATGGTACAGTTTTCTACCAGCAAAGTTTATGGATCCTATAAAGAGGATGCAGACATTGATGAAAACTCCCGATTGTTGCCGTATTCCCCCTATGCTGCGAGTAAAGCCGCCGCTGACTTATTTATAGCTGCCTCATACCGTTCACATAAATTAAATGTCAGCATTATCAGACCGGCAAATATCTACGGACCTTACCAATTTACCGAGAAGTTAATTCCGGCAGTTATATATAGCGTAATAACTAATAAAAAGGTACCGGTGTTTGGTAATGGGGGTTCATATCGTGACTGGCTATATATCAATGATTTTTGCAAGGCTGTTGATTTAGTTTTACATAAAGGGAAAGCTGGTGAAATCTATAACATAAGTAGCCAAGAAGGCATTAAGAATATAGATATTGTAAAAATAATCATAAAAAAAATGGATAGTGATGATTCGAAAATCGAACATCTGAAAGAACGGATGGGCGATGAGTCCTATCCCGCAGTTAAATCCATTAAAGTAAGAGAAAAACTGGGATGGACACCCAAATTTGATCTAGAAAAGGGTCTTGACGAAATAATCCATTGGTATAAAAACAATATCGATTGGGTTGAAGAAATCCACTCCGGTGAGTATCAGAAAAACAAATAGAGATGGTTCGTACATACAGGAGGAGTTGTTTTGAAAATAAGAGCAAAATTATTAATAATAGGTATTATCGCTTATTGCACAACAATAGTTTTCTTAGCCGGTGGCTGCTCTACTTTCATAAGGTCTGATGATTTAGAGCGCAAGAGTGATGAACCCAGAATAATTGAAGAGGTTGCTACAAGTCCGACTAACGATGTAAGCGGCACTTCGAGACCTTCAGACGATTACCTGCAAAGTATCTATCCCGATAGTAATGAAGAACTGAGAAATCTTCTTTATTACAAAGATCGAATAATAGATTCTCTCTACACAAAAATCGACTATATTTACTTTAGAGTGGACTCTTTGCATCAAGAATTATTGTATTACGATGGAAGAGTTACAATAAACCATGAGTTTGAAATACCGCGCAAATTCGAATTTGCCGGCAGACAGTTTGACTTGAGTAACGAAAGAGCCTACCATATGTTCGGGGAAATATTTGAAAGAGAGCTACAAGCTGCCCACAGATATATTCCCAGAAGCGGCATGTATTTTCCCCTTTTTGAATCAGTGTTGGCAGAGCATGGTGTTCCCGATGACATCAAATACTTGGCAATAGCGGAAAGCGGTTTGGCCTCAATGGCAACTTCACCGGTTGGGGCTGGTGGTATTTGGCAATTCATGCCGGCGACCGCCAGGCACTATAATCTGAGGATAGACAGCTTTATAGATGAAAGAAGAAACATATTTAAGGCAACCGAAGCAGCAGCACGTTATCTTAGAAATAGCTATAATTATCTCAGCAATTTAGATGCTGAAGATTGGTTATTGTCTATGTGTGCCTATAATGCAGGGGACGGGGCTGTTGCCAGAGTTATGAGAGAGCAGCAAGCTACCGATTTTTTCGATTTGATAATGAGAGTTGATGAAACAAACCGATATGTCTGGCGAACTGCTGCTATCAAACTGATCTTTGATTATGAGGAAGAACTATTTGGAGAAAAATTTGAACGGGAACCTTCTATTTTAGATGTTACCAGAAAAGAGACTATTACTCTTAATGGACATCATAAGATTGATGATTGGGTTAGGTCTCAAGGTACTGTTCTACGTCGAGTATGGGAGCTTAACCCCTGGCTTAACATCTATCAAAGACAACGTAGAAGATACTCCGCTATTAATGATATAGTACTACCTGCTGGAGAGTATGAGATCCTGCTACCTGTCGATAGCGAACCCGATCAAGAGCTGGTTGCCCGGGCAGAGCAAGTATTTCTAGATAGAAACCATGGGTACTATACTTACCACACAGTGCGTCGTGGTGATACGCTTTATGGTATCGCTAGAAGGTATGGAGTAACAGTTGCCAGTATTCAAGCGGCAAATAACCTCAGATCTAACATAATCAGAACCGGCCAAAGATTACAACTATTCGGAGCACAGGGTGGTAGTCCTGGTTCGAGTTCTATCTCTTCCGACGTTTATACTGTAAGAAGAGGTGACACTTTGTCGGGAATCGCTCAAAGAAGTGGAACAAGTGTTGCTAACTTAAGGAGAATGAATAATCTCAGTAGTGACTTAATCAGACCGGGACAAAACCTGAAGCTATCTTCCGGAAGTAGCGGCCAAACCCAGGTCTATACTGTAAGAAGGGGTGATTCGTTATCCGGTATAGCACAAAGGTACGGAACTAATGCCTCCACTCTTATGAGGATCAACAATCTCAGTAATACTGTCATACATCCCGGGCAAAATCTCAATGTGCCATCTGGTGAGAGTACTAATGTATACATAGTCCAACGTGGTGACTCGGTTGGTGCTATTGCCCAAAGATTGAACGTGTCCACTAACCACTTGATATCACGTAATAATCTGACGGTTAGAAGTCAGGGTAATCAAAAGATTATAATTATCCAGCCCGGTCAGAGATTATACTATTAGGTTGAATTAAGCTAATGAACGTTCGCCTGAGAATTATGGAGATGACCGATTTGAATTCGGTTATAGCTATAGAAAACAGTATATATCCCGATCCTTGGGATGCAGAAATGTTTTTTCATGAGATAAACCAGCCTAACTCTTACGTCTTGGAGAACGTTAAAAACAAGTCTATTATTGGCTATCTCTGCGGTTTTAGGGTACTTGATGAGTTTTCCATAATGAATATTGCTATAGCCTGTAGGTATCAAAATCAAGGTTACGGTAGTATGCTGCTGAAAAGCATAGTCGAAGAGCTCGGCAAAAAGGGTTGCAGAGATTTCTTTTTGGAGGTTAGAGTAAGTAATAATCCGGCTATTAGTGTTTATACTAAACTTGGCTTTTATGTTATCGGGCGCAGGAGAAACCATTATCGTCAGCCACCTGAGGATGCTCTAATAATGAGACTAAAATATCAAACATCTGATGGTCAGGCGCCAAACAAAAAAATATCACAAGTTAATGAAAAGATTTGATTTTTTAGTAATCGGAAGTGGACTATCGGGCCTGATATATGCCTTAGAGGTATCAAAAATCGGCTCAGTTGCAATAGTTACCAAAGAAAAACTATCAGAGTGTAATACCAACTACGCTCAAGGCGGGATAGCTGCAGTATTAGATCATAACGACTCTTTTGAAAATCACGTTAATGATAGCTGTAGGGCAGGCTGTGGTCTGGCAAAAAAAAGGGTTGTGGAATCAATTGTAAAACAAGGGCCTGAGGGGATCAAGTATCTTATAGATTTAGGTGTTATATTCTCCAGTTCAAACCCTGAATCGTTAAATAATAATGAGAGCCTGTATCCCAATAATCTATCATTAACTAAAGAAGGTGGACACTCTGAGAAAAGAATAGTTTATTCTGCTGATTCGACAGGTAAACACGTGATGTCTGCTTTGATAGCAAAATGCGTTAATAACGATAAAATAACTATTTTTGAGCACCATATTGCTATAGATTTGATAACCCAACACCATATCAGACAAAATAACGGATTTATACCGGGAATAGCTTGCTGGGGTGGCTATGTTCTTGACTGTCGGAATGAAGAAGTCCTGACAATAATAGCCAGAAAAACAATGATTGCTACCGGTGGTGCCAGTCAAGTATATGAACATAATACCAACTCTGCAGTAACAACAGGTGATGGCTATGCGATGGCCTATTTGGCAGGATCAAGAATGGTAAATATGGAGTTTATTCAGTTCCACCCTACCTCCTTTTATTCTGCTGATTCCGAGCCTTTTTTAGTTTCCGAAGCATTACGAGGGGAAGGAGCTGTATTAACTCTTCCTGACGGAAATGAATTTATGGATAAATACCATCATTTAGGCTCACTTGCGCCGCGTGATGTAGTTTCTAGGGCAATAGATTTCGAGATGAAATCTAAAGGATTATCTCATTTGTATTTAGATGCGACAAAAGTTGAGGATGATGTATTGAAAAGTCATTTTCCCTATATAGATAAAAAATGCCGGGAAAAAGGGATAGATTTCACTCAAGAACCAATTCCGATAGTACCCTCAGCTCATTATTTTTGTGGTGGTATTTTAGCTACTGTTGAGGGTATGACTGATATTAGAAACCTCTTTGTTGCTGGTGAAGCTGCATGTACAGGATTTCATGGTGCTAATAGATTAGCTTCTAACTCCTTATTGGAAGCGTTAGTTGTAGCTCATAATGCAGGATCCCATCCCTCAAACCACGAGGACATCGGGTTCCCTGACATACCGGATTGGGAGGAGACCGGGCCGTTCAATGAAAATGAATGGGTTATTGTATCACACAATTACGAGATTATTAAAAAGATCATGCAAGGTTATGCAGGAATTGTTAGATCACGAAAGCTTCTAAAGTATGCTAACACACGTCTGACTGGAATATATGAAGAAGTAAACAAGTTTTATCGAAGAAATCCGGTCAAGAAGGAAGTTATTGAAACAAGAAACCTAGCTATCGTATCGAGCATCATTGTAAGGTCAGCCCTTTATCGTAAAGAAAGTAGAGGTCTACACTATGTAATTGATTATCCGGAAACTTCTGCACAGTACCAGAAAGATACGATAGTTTACTAGTTTGGCTTAACTGAAGGATTAAAGCTCTAATGACCTACCATGATTCTTGCATTCATTTAAAACTGCATAACACGCTGAAATCATACATAAAAGGGTTAAACAATGTTTATTACTTTTGAAGGCATAGAAGGTTCAGGGAAAACCACTCAAGCTAAGATGCTTGGTAGTCATTTATTAGAAAATAATTATCAATATCTGCTGACACGTGAACCCGGAGGACCACCTATCTCCGAAAAAATTAGACAGATTCTGCTTGATCCAGATAACAGCTCTATGGTTAATGAAACCGAGTTGTTGCTATATCTCGCAGCCCGGGCACAGCATACTGCAGAATGGTTAAAACCAGCCTTAGATAGAAAAAAAATAGTGATCTGTGATAGATATACAGATTCAACTTTAGCTTACCAGGGTGGAGGGAGAGAGTTAGACCTAACAAGTTTAATAGAGTTGACAAATTTTGCCTCTTTTGGAATTAAACCAAGCATGACATTTCTTATTGATATTCCGGTTGTAGAAGCTATGAAGAGGATAGCAGCTAAAAGTTTAGATAGACTTGAGATGTAAGATGAATGCTTTCATAGAAGAGTCAGAAATCAATTCTTAGCTGTAGCAAAATCAGAGCCGGATCGTTACAATATAATAAATGGTCTTCTGTCTATTGACGAGATTCATAGGCACATAGTAAGAAGGGTGCTACAAAATTTGAAGGAAGGAAAATAATGAAGGTTACAAAGACTAACAAACTGATAATGTCAATAATAGTGCTTTTATGGTTTGTGGCCGGTATATCGGTCATCAATTTTGCATTCGCACAATCCAATCAACAACCCAGACAACAGACAGATTCATATAGTAAGCTTAGACTATTTACCGAAGTATTTAACCGGGTTAGAAGCACATATATTTATGATATAGATGTAGACGAAGTCATTGATGCAGCTATTGACGGAATGTTAGGTGAGCTTGATGTTCATACTCATCTTTTCAGACCGGAAGACTTTGAGGAATTCAGAACCGGCACACAGGGTAGGTTTGGCGGTTTAGGAATTTCCATAGACAAACAGGGTGATTATATAACTGTTATTTCACCTATTGAAGGAACACCTGCCTATCAGATGGGAATTCTAGCTGGCGATAAGATAATTAAAGTCGATGATATAAATATCGTCGGAATGAGTACCGATGAAGCTATACGTAAAATGAGAGGTGATCCGGGAACTCAAGTCTCCATCACAATAGATCGCCCAGGAATAGATGATGACCTCGTGTTCAATATTGTTCGAGAGATGATAGAAATAAAGTCTATTCCTTATTCCTTTAGATTTGATAATGGGGTGGGCTATATTAGGATTAGACAATTTAACGCCAACACATCTAATGAACTATCCCGAGCTTTAGACAGTCTGGAAGAAAAAGGGTTAAGAGGATTAATGATAGACTTAAGATTCAACCCTGGAGGTCTGCTGAACGAAGCAATTGACACAGTTAATGAATTCGTTGGCAAAGGAAGAAAAGTAGTCTTTACAAAAGGGCGGATTCCCCAAGCTAATCAGGAATTTTATACCACCAACGATGTTCTTAGAACCGGATACCCGGTGGTGGTTATGATCAATGAAGCATCGGCCAGTGCCTCAGAAATATTTGCAGGGTCTATGCAGGATTGGGATAAGGGCTTGGTCGTTGGTAAAACTAGCTTTGGTAAAGGTTCGGTGCAGCAGTTGTTTCCGCTCTCCGGAGGTTATGGTGTAAAAGTCACTACTTCTAAATACTACATTCATTCCGGTAGATGCATAGATAGGGAGTATTACGATCGTATCTTGAAAGGTGAAGAGATTTCCCAAGAAGAAATGGAGCAAATAGAAGCTGAAAGAAAAAAAGAAATCTATTATACAAATAAAGGAAGAGTTGTATATGGTGGTGGAGGGATTACTCCCGACATAGATATTGACCAGTCAACATTAACACCATTTCAGATAGATTTACGAAGAAAAAACCTATTTTTCCCTTTCTCTATAGACTATTATGTGGAGCATGAAACCGAGATTAATAAAGACTTTGAAGTTTCAGAACAGATGTTCAGTGACTTTGTAAAATATGCTCTAGATAACGATGTTGAGATTACCGACGAAGATATTGAAGAATCAAAAGATTGGATAAAATCCTCTCTGCGCAGTAATATCATATCCAGAAAATTCGGAGATCAAGAAGGATATAAAGTTTCCTTGCAAATGGACACCCAGCTACAGCAAGCGCTTGAATTATTCAATCGATTTGCTAGCCTGGAAGAAATGTTTTCTCACACGGAAAAACTACGAGAGGAAGAACTGTAAATTATACCGATAACCAGCATAATTTAATTGATGCCCCAACAGGCTAAATATATCTGATTGTCAATATTTCGCCACTAGCTGATTTAAGTATAAAGTGGATTCGACTTGAGCCGGATCCACTTTTAATTATGATCCTCTTATAAATCGAGAGGTTATAGTTAAAAAAAGTTGAGAGGAACTGTCCATTAATAATAGTGTCACCTAGCTAATCCAACTTGAGCAAATAAAGTTTTAAAGTATTGGAAGACTGTAGTGCTATTATTTTTTAGGCACTACAAATGAAGTTTTGTGCTGTACATAGTTTTAGTAGTCCTGATTTTCATAAGGATAATTGGTCCATTCATTTCATATTTTGGGTAACTTGTTTGCCTAAAGTGGCGGCCATGACCTTTAATGGCTGAAATAATAATCGATGTTCTCATGTGTATAAAAATAAAATAAACTCATATTTTGATGTATATTTGCAATATTTAAGAATGCGATTACTGTGCCATAATAATTTACGCCACTAAACCACCTCTTTTGGAGCAATTTTGCTCAAGTTGGGCTAACAAAAAAAATATCACCATCTTGAGTAGACCTCTTGAATAAAGATTCCGTGAAGACTTGTTAATATTGCAAAAAGATTCTACATATCTGGTAGAAGCAACTGAATGTAAAGTTAAAATAGATATTTTCAAAGCATCAAACAATCTCATTGTTCTACATATCATCGAGTTCTTCCAGTTTACCATAACAGGGTTCACCATATTCAACATGCGTATCCCTACAGTGTTGTTTATTTTATTAGGCCTAACTATAGGCCCTGCAAAAGCCTGGAAATTTAATGGACGCAACCTCCTACTCGATTTGCAGGAGTTCTCGTTATTAGCTTATTTAATATTGCTGATCGTGAAAGGTTTAAGAAGATAGAAAGATAAAAAAAAGGGCGACATACGTCGCCCTAAGGATTTTATTTGGTTTCCGCAGTTTTAGCGTCTTCTTCCGCCGCCGCCGAAACCACCACCTCGATTTCCACCACCGAACGATCTGTTACCGCCGCCGCCGCCGCCGCGTGGTCTATCCGAGAAATCTCTTTTTGGTCTTGCTTCGTTAACTTTCAGGTTATTCCCCTGAAAATCTTTTTCATTTAAATCGTTAATGGCATTTTCTGCTTCACCTTGATTAGGCATAACGATAAAACCGAACTGTCTCGATTCTCCTGTAAACTTGTCTTTGATAATCGTTACAGATTCAACATCACCGAACTCTCCGAAAGCATTTCTCAAGTCCTCTTCTTTAGTCTCACGTGGTATATTTCCAACGTAAATATTCATTTCTGAACTCCTTAGTTTTTTTTATCTTTAGATCTGCTCAGATTTTACGTCATTTAAAAAGCGTAGTCGACATTGGACTTAAAGAAATCTCCTATAATCCGCAACAGTATTCAATAAAATGTCGTTAAAATCTCTATACTCTCTTAAGATATCGTTTTCATAATAAAAAGGCTGCTTAAATGTCAAGAGAAAAATACACATTCGCTATCTCAGTTAATTAATTAGTCAGTTCAGGCGACCGATAGTAGAACGCTAATTGAGATTTTTCGGCTGCTTCTAGGCTGCTCATTAACTGGCTTTGACATTCCACAAGTCGTTGAAAGCAAAAAAAAACCTTGATAGATTCGTCGGTTTTATTTTCTATACAGGCAGAAAATAATAATGACATAAGGAGTTGATAATGAAAAGAATCTACGAAGGGGAACTTGTATCTCAAGGAGCTAAATACGGCATAATAATCAGTAGGTTCAATGAATTTATAGGCAATAGATTGCTAAGTGGTTGTATAGATTGTCTGAGGCGTCACGGAGTCCAAGAAGATGAAATAGATATTATCTGGGTGCCCGGAGCTTTTGAGATACCGCAGATAGCAAAAAGAATTGCTAAACAAAATAAATATGACGCCATAATATGCTTGGGAACAGTTATCAGGGGTGCAACACCTCATTTTGACTATATCTGTGCCGAGGTAACCAAAGGTATTGCTCAAGTATCGATGGAATGCGATCCGGTAGTTACCTATGGTATCATAACTGCAGATTCGATTGAACAAGCTATTGAAAGAGCAGGAACAAAATCCGGTAATAAAGGCTGGAGTGCGGCTCTATCTGCAATAGAGATGGTTAATTTAAGCACCGAGCTTTCAAAGTAGCGAGCAAACTTTTAAAAAGTGATAATGTCCATAAAAAACAGTGAACATGCACTATAAACTAGTAGTGCTGACAAGAAGAAACAAAATACCACCAATAAGGCTAATTAATGAACTTGAAAGAAATTCGACGGATAAATCGAGAAATAGCTATTCAATACCTGTATTCGCAGGATCTTAATCCTAGTGAGGACGACCTTTACAAGACAGAAGTTTTGCTAGAAGAATATTTTCAAGCTATAAGTCATGTTAATTCTTATACTGTTGAATTGAATGATCTAGGCTATGCTCACGAGATTGTTGGCTCATACATCAATAATAAAGAAGACATAGACACCCTGATAACAAAACACCTCTCAGAAAGCAACTCGATCTCTGAAGTACCCACTTTAGACCGAAATATTTTGAGGATATCTTTGAGTGAACTACTACATAAAGCCATGCCGCCTGCTATAGTTATTAATGAAGCAGTTGAAATATCAAAAAAATATAGCAGTGAACACGCAGGTAAGTTTATTAACGGAGTTTTAGATAAAATAGTTAAAAATCACATAAAACAAGGTAAATAAATATTATGATATTAGGTAAAAATAGCAAGCTGACATGCTCCATTGGAATTCTTATCCATAATGAAGCAGAAAATATCGCTATTCTATTAGATTCTCTCAGATGTCAGAATCTCAATAAAGTCGCTATATCTGAAATAATGGTTGTGTCCAGTGCCTCGTCTGATGGCTCTGATGATCTGGTTAGGTCTTTCGAGAAAAAAGATAAACGTATTCGGTTAATAACCGAACCCGAACGAAAAGGGAAATCAAGCGCCATTAATACTTTCTTAGAGCATGCAAGTGAACATATTGTAGTTATTGCTAGTGGTGATATTATTCCGGCCGAAAAAACAATAGAGAACATGGTGACACCATTTTTTGAGCAAAAGGTTGGTATGACCGGTTGCCACCCTGTTCCGGTTAACAAGACTAATAATTTTAACGGATATCTAGTCAATTTGCAATGGAGATTACATCACCGAATTGCTCTTAAAAGCCCAAAATTAGGAGAGATGGTAGCCTTCCGTAAAATATTCGAAAGCATACCACCGGAAAGTGCTGTTGATGAAGCCAGTATTGAAGCAGCTATTACTTCAAAAGGATACGAATTACGCTACGTCTCTGATGCCATAGTTTTCAATAAAGGACCGGAAACTATTAAAGACTTTCTGAAACAGCGTCGCAGAATAGCAGCTGGCCATCTATGGTTGAAGAAGAAGGATAGCTATAACGTTAGCACCAACAACTTTAAAAACCTATCTTCCCTGTTAAAAACAGAGCTTGTTCAATCACCCGATAAAATATTTTACCTCATAACTGCTGTCGGGTTAGAAATTATTGCTCGGGTTTTAGGCTGGTTTGACTTAAAGATAAGAAAGAAAAACCCTTATAAGTGGGATAGGGTATCATCCACTAAGAGAGTCGACGAAAAGCGGACTGAAGTAGTTGAAAAAAACTTGTAATGATAATGAGAACAGACATCAAGCATAGTTAACCAAAAAAAAGATAATAGAGAATATTAATTAATGATTACTATCTTATTTAAACTAGTCTTACTTAGGATGTTTGGTAAATTTAGATTACCTAAGATCCTACCTATAAGCTACACCATCAGTGTGACTGATAAATGCAACTCGAAATGCCGTACCTGTAACATCCATAATAATAGAACTCCCGAGATGAGTTTAGAAGATTATGAATACCTCTTCAGAGATTTAGGGAGATCACCTTACTGGGTGACTATTAGTGGCGGTGAACCTTTCTTAAGAAAGGACCTTCCCGAAATTTTACAGCTATTAAGAACCTATTGTCGTCCCTCCATTATAAATATACCCACGAACGGTATCCTAACAGCTCGAATAATAACAATGGTTGAAACTATTTGTGAGAACCTATCCGATACCAGTATTACTATAAACTTATCAATTGACGGGATAGAAAAGCAGCATGACTATATACGAAATGTCAAAGGTAACTATCAAAAAGCAATCGATACTTATAATGTCTTGAAAAGGTTAAAATATCCTAACCTCACTGTTGGTATCCACTCAGTCATATCTACATTTAATGTTGAATCTTTTGCCCGAATAGCTCAAACTTTGATTCAGCTCAACCCGGATAGTTATGTATCTGAAATTGCCGAAGAGAGAAAAGAAATGAATAATTTCGATCAGGGAATTACTCCGGAAGCTATTAAATATCGAGCGGCTATTGACTTCCTGCTGCATGAAATAAAAAACAGTAAATTCAAGGGTTTGCAACGCATAACCCAGGCTTTTAGGGTTGAGTACTATGATTTAGTTAAGAAGATACTTAAATATAAAAAAATGATAATCCCTTGCTATGCCGGTATTGCTTCATGTCAAATAGCTACAGACGGAACCGTTTGGTTTTGCTGTGTAAAAGCTCAAAATATAGGCCGTGTTGAGAGAGGAAGGTATAGCTTCAGAGAAATATGGTTCTCTCAAACTGCGAAAAAACACCGTAAAGCTATCAGAAAAAACCGGTGTTTCTGTCCTTTAGCTAATGCTTCATACACCAATATGCTGCTCAGTATTCCGATATTATTAAAAGTTTTCTACCGCTCATACATAAAATGGTATAGATAAAACACCCAAGATATCCCTAAGATGCCTGCCAAACTGATCCTCTCACCTAACTTCGCTAACAATCTCACTTTTTCGGATTATTTTCAGCAGCAGAATCGCTCTATTGTACTTTTGACCTACTATAAAAATGAAAATCCTTTCTATGATAGAATTAATTCTATCATTTTGGAGAAGTTCATTAATCTCGACTTACAGAACATAGACTGGGAAGTTCTTCCCGACCATTTAGAAGCTTTTTTCAACGACTTAAACTGGGAATTGTTCGCACATTTCAGAGATACAGTAGACAATATCGAGAAAGGAGTCTCTTTACTACTAGCAATCATTGAAGGGCGGAGTGTTTATTATGTCACAATGGGACGGTTTTTATGCGGACTTATCACAGAAAGCGAAAAAGAAGAGTTAGCTGGTGATTGGTCTAACTACCGCGTTAAAACACAAGAACAGTTAGGACTATTGGGTAGTATAGCTCACGATATTTATGTCAAACCTGTTTTAGTAGAGGTACAGGATAAACAACAGTTTATCGGCTTTTCCTGGAATGCTATAGAAAATAATAGCTATGATAACTTAAACATATACAATTCACACTCTTTTTTCTCCGATCAGTTCAAAAGTAACCCTTCTTCCTATTGTATCCTAAATTTTAGCTCAAGTACGATTGCTAAGAAGAAAAAATGGTTTAGGGCTAAGCGTTTCCGTATAACTATCTTCTTTTTGTTGCTGATGCTCTTTTTTTCAGGTTATTATATCTTTCAAGGCGATAATACGGTGGAAGATAGACTTCATATTATTAGAGAGCAGTTTCAGCTTGAAGTCCGAAATATTGATGTCTTAAAATTGCAGGAGCTTCTACCCCTTGATTATGGGATTCTGCTCGTTCCGCAGAGAAACATAGAGCTGTTTATTGAGTGGGAGAGTGTTATACCCTTTGATGTAACCCTGCCCCCTAGCTACGACCTCAGGCAGATATATTTAGCTTCTGATAATAAAGTGTATGCATACGACAAACGCGACAACAAAAACACTTGGAGCCAGGAGTTCCCCGCTGTGGTAACGACAATTGAAATACTGGATGCCAATCTTATGATTATAACCACCGTAGAGAATACCAGTTACTGTCTTAAAAGAGATACCGGAGATACAGTGTGGAAAAGAAGCGGTGGGGAACAGGCATCATTATATCAGCATGCACCCTATAAACCGGTTCAAATTTCACTAGAAATGGACAGAAGATTAAACAACAGTATAGTTTTATTCCCGGATGAAAAAAGTTTAATCCTGCTAAACATCCTCAACGGCGATACGTTGTTTTATTATCACGCAGACTCAAAGATCGACTTTATCAGCGAGTTTGATTATATTGATAAGGCTTTATATATAGTTAAGGGGAGGAGATTATACAAGGTCAGGTTCGATATTAAGGCTTAATAATATCACTTACCGGATCATTAACTTTAAAGGAGGCCTCGTGTAATTATATCCTGTGGATTACTTAATGTTTTTTTTAAGGAGGTAATAATGGAACAAGAAAACACACATTATTCGGCTAACGTAAACGAGAATCATACTTATAGTCAGGGTCAACCCGATAAAAAAACCTCAAGGTTTAAATGGTTTACATTGGGTTGTCTAACATCAATAGCGTTGCTATTTGTAGCGTGGGGGATATTGTGGTCAGTATTTTCTATCGTATCGGCAACTAAGACACCAACTATTCATGACAATAGTTTTCTCCATATTCGCTTGACGGGAAACTTGGATGAGCATAAATCAGTAGATGACAATATCTTTAGCTTTTCGCGAACCCATTCAGCTTCTGATATTGTTGATAAAGTCTATACTGCTGCTGAAGATGACAGGATTGCAGGGATATTTCTAGAACCACGGTTTATGTCAGCTGGATTTGCTGTTCTGAATGAGATAATTGAAGCTTTAGAGTATTTCCAATCAGTAGGAAAACCTGTGTATTCATACTTAGAGGTAGCTACAAACCAAGATTACTATCTGGCGTCAATGGCAGATAGAGTTTTTTTGAACCCTTCCAAATCTTCAGGCATTGTATTGACCGGCGTAGGGATATCTTCATTGTATATGAAAGAGATGTTGGATAAGTTAGGAGTAGAATTTAAAGTACTCCATGCCGGCAGGTATAAAGGAGCCGGTGAAGAATTCTCCCGTACCAATATGTCACCTGAAATGCAAGAGAGTCTCGACGCTCTACTTGATGAATTTTATGATAATATTATTAGTGATCTGTCTGAAAGACGTCGTCTAAGTAAAGACCGGATTAAGAGTGTTTATGAAGAGCGCGATAATATTCTCATTAACGGGCATTATGCCGTAGAAAACGGCTTGATAGATGCATTAATGAGGCGCGATGAGGTCATTGATTTGATAAATAATGATCAACAAAAACTGGTCAGATTAAGAAATTATAAACTCAAATCTCGCATTGCCAGAAATGAAGATGTTATCGCTTTGGTCTATATGCAGGGTATGATAGCAATGAGTAGCGATAACCCGTTCGATATGGCAGAACTTATATCGGCATCGAAAGTCCTTCCTCTCTTAAAAGATCTAAAAAATGACGATAGTGTAAAAGCTGTTGTTCTCAGAATCAACAGCCCCGGTGGAAGTGCTTTAGAATCCGATATAATCTATCATGCGATCAGTGAGTTAAGAGAAGTTAAACCGGTAGTTGTTTCCATGAGTAACACAGCTGCTTCCGGAGGGTATTATATTGCATCTCCTGCTGATTATATCGTCGCTGACCGCTACACTTTGACCGGCTCAATAGGTGTAGTTGCCATGATTCCTAACTTTTATCAGATGGGTGGAAAAATTGGTGTTAATCCACAAACAATCTCCCGTGGTAAATTTTCTAACTTCATGAATGTATGGGAACAACCGAGAAGATCAGATATCCGGGCGATGCAAAGAAATTTAGATAATATCTACGATGAATTTCTAAATAGAGTCGCCGAAGGTAGAGAGATGTCTCTAGCTGAAGTTGAGCAAGCTGCCCAGGGAAGACTATGGACAGCTCAAAGAGCCAAAGAAGTAGGTTTGCTGGACTCAATTGGCTCACTAAATACAGCTATCGAGAAAGCAGCAGATATGCAAGACCTGATTGATTACCGTATTAGTATCTATCCCCGCACACGGACAATGTTTGAATACCTGATGGAACAGAGGTTTAATGTTACGGCTATTATTCAGCAAATCACTGCCAATGTTCCTATAGAGGAGAGCATAAGATCACTGCAAAATCTTTATAGCAATATAAAGAACGATCCAATTCAATACTTGATGCCGTTTAAACTTGATTATTGACACAAGTAAAAGAAGCAAACTGAAGGAGATACCATGAGAAAGATAAGTAAAACACTGATGATTAATCTGTTTTTAATCAGCCTATTGACCATGTTAGTCGGATGTAGAGAAGATGGGACCTTCATTTTTAATAATAATTCGAATCATGAAACAAGAATTACTATTGACCGCTCATCAAGCACAATCAGTCCTAACAGTACTTATGAAAGAAATTGGAGCTTATCATACTCAATCTTTGGAGTAGATGACAGGAATTTTGATCTAACCGTACGCAGCCGAATATTCATTTGGAATGACACAACTGAGCGTGTGCGCGTAAGAGCCGGTTCTACTAACAGAAAAAGGGTTAGCGACTTTTATGATGCAGCAGGTTTAGACATAATCAACGATTCTAATTCATTTACCATCACCCATGTATACATATCTCCAGCAACAGATATGTTTTGGGGTGATAATAAGCTTTCCGGTACTATCAGACCCGGCAATAACAGATTGTGGAATATCTCTGACGGGAAATGGGATATTCTTATTGTGGACAATTGGGGAGATGAGTTTGCCATATTTGATGTAGATTTTCGGATAGGACAACTTAGATATTACCGCTATACGGGATTCACAAGAGTCAGTAATGCTGACCAACTAAAAAGAGTAAAAGTGGAACACGAAAGCTGCAGGGATAATGAAAACTACAAAGTTGAGCCAATATAAGCAGCTGACATGAAGAAAAGCACCTTTTGAAAAATAGTAAGCTAAGAGGCTCATTCCAATCGAAATAACTAATTATGACTTGACTCAAGAGACACCTCTCATATTCTGGAGCTAACGAAATAAGTTGTGATAAAACGACTTACAGTTGTATACTATAATACAGAGGATCTTTTACCGCAATATATGGGGGTGATCGGTTTCGACAGGGATAAAGAGGATTGTCGATGCATACCGGGAAGGTTACCTACCCGTTATCAATGGTGACAAAAAGCTAAATGCAAACAACGAATATCAATTAGCAGCTTAAATTAACTGCTACGCTTACACACGGTTTGCTGTCGATTGTGTGATAAGTGTCATACTTGACGGCTATGTTGTTACAAAGGCTCCGATGTAACAACGAGATTTAGGAGCTGCGTTTTCCGGTCTGTTTTGATTGTTTGTCCCCGGAAAACAAAGACCACAAACAACTAAGTATGTAGATTCGGCTTTTGTCTTATCTTTGGACGCGGGTTCGATTCCCGCCACCTCCACCAAAAATATTCCCACGAAAAAATCCCCTAACTATCTTTTCCATACCATTGATTATAGCAGTAACAGGTTTGAGTCTATTACTATTAAGATCAGTGATATAGTTATGATCTGAGAGAAAAATGATAGCTGTAACCCAAATAATGCAGGTGGGGTACCTATGAACTGCAAAATCAGAGCTTCAAAAAGCCTGTGAATAGGTTTTTTTGGGGACATTTAGAACAGTAGCTGCCGCTACCTGAGCATAATCATTTTTCGGACCTCGGTATAATCTTTGGTTTTCAATCGATAGAAATAAATTCCACTGCCAAGCGGTCTGTCATTCTCTGCTAATCCGTCCCACACTATCCGGTGATGACCTTTTTCAAATTCATTATTGATAACCGTTCTAACCTTTTGGCCTTTGCTGTTAAAGATATCGACAATCACGTTTCCGGGTTCAGCTAAGCTGAAACCAATTATAGTTTCCGGGTTAAAAGGATTGGGGTAATTTTTATTCAGGCTCGTAACCAATTCCGGCACGGCATCAGTATATGTCTCTTTTTCTGTAGTAAAAGACCATACTTCAGGCTTTAGACCGTTTTCATACTGCAAAGATAATCTCGCTGGGGAGGATGAAGACCTGTATTGGGGATTGACTTGTCCCCGGCGTTTAACGGGTAGTTGGTTGAATCTCTCGTTTCTTTCTTCTCTGTTTCTTGTGGCTCTTTTACTGTTTCTGCCCGAATAATTAGCATTATTTGCCCGTCTGTCAGACCCTTCGACTGCCGGTACAACCTGCCAATAGTAAGCTGTCTTATACTCAAGCAGTTCAGTAAGCAGTTCGGTAGAGGCAAATTCGTTAGTTTCACTGCAAAAATCTATCCAGTCATAATCATCATCTTCAGCAAATTTTCCGGTAGTATTAAGATATACCTTAAAGCCGGCAGGTTCAACATGACTCGCATCAATTTCATAACTCCACCTTAAACTGTCTAAATCGACAGATATATCTACAGATTTATCAGCCGGATACGGGATAGAGGCTATTATAGGCTGAGGATTCTTTTCGGTTTTGAACGACCATACCGGACAGTTTTCAGCATCATCTCGATAACGGCTAAAATCTCTGCTCTGATTTATTCTCTGCTTTCTGCTTTGGTTTCCGAGGTTTCTTCCGGGCTGTTCTGTTGTGGGTACGACTTTCCAGAAATATTCGGTATAATAATCCAATTTCTCGGGAAGAATATCAGAGTTTGCATAGTTCGCCTGCTCATCTTCATAAGGAATCCAGGCAAAATCATCATCTTCGCCGAACTCTCCCGTCTCGTTAAAATAGACTCTGAAGCCTAACGGGTCGGCAAAAGTAGGTTCAGAAAAATAGCTCCAGCTCAACTCTTCCAAATAAACAGAAACGCCGCTGCTGTCATCAGCAGGTGAAGGGTATCCGGCTATTTTGGGGCTTTCACTATAAAAATGCCGCAAGAACGGGTATCCTGAGTTTATAACGGAGTTAACATCTTCCATCCATATATCTTGAAAATCCCAGTCAATATATGTTTCATCATCGTAAGGAAAGGTCATTTGAGCGGTTGTTCTGCCGCTTCCTCCGGCTGACTCTTCTTGCTGTGTCGTCTGCATATCCCAATAGCAGTTATTAACAACGGCGTCTGCTTCTCCGCCAATCAGGCCACCTGCTTCCCTTTCAGCCGATACATTTCCGACGGCAAAGCTGTTGGTTACCGACGATTCTCGCAACCTGCCGACTAAACTACCGACATGGCTTCCGTTGTTTTCTACGTTAATTTCTCCGTCAGCAAAGCTGTTGCTGACGGTACTTCCGGTATTAAGAAATCCGACGAGACCACCTGCCCCGATTTGACCAAAGTCAATACCGGTAACAGCAGTTGTCGCATAACTGGATATTATATCGGCATTAATAAGATATCCGGCTAAGCCACCGACTCTGTCAATTCCGGTAACTGACCCACTCGTAAAACAGTTAATGATTTCGGCAGTTATATCGTCACCGGTGAAATCTCCGACCAAAACTCCAACCCATCTGCCGCCTGCAACATCGGCATTTATAACCGAGATATTTTTCAGAGTTGCATCTCGACAATAACCAAAAAGACCGACATTATTCAAATCCCATCTATTTATCATAAGGTTGTCTATCAGTAGACCATTACCATCATAGTGCCCTTGAAACTGTGAGGCACTCGATCCGATAGGAAGCCATCCTTTGCCATCACTCCAAGCAGTTCCGGCAAAGTCAAGGTTTGCTGTTTGCTTAAAGTGTTTATCCCTGTGTTCGGCACCCGTATAGTATCTAATCATGTTTAACTCATCTACGCTGCTTACCAGCCAAGGGTCTTGTTCGTTACCGGAGCCGCCGGAAAACTCTTTCTTAACAATGTCCGAATTAATAAACCCGGAAAAGACATCGTTCGTATAAACCGCCCGGACTGCATATTTATATCTTCCGTAATCAAGTTCAACCCATAATGTATCGGAATAAACAGTATCTTCAATATATCCCAGATAACTCCAGTCATCATAGTTTTCTTCATCATAAATTACAAACCGGTAAATACGGTATCCTTCCAGTTCCCGATCCTGCTCGAGTCCCGAACTCCGCTCATTAGTTTTTCTTCTTTGTCTGCTATTGTTGATGTTTCGTTTTTCATCGAAGGAGAGAGAGGCTTGGGGATGAGACGCAATAGAGCTGAGAACAGGGCTCTGAGAGTTAAAACCCGCTGCTCGGCCCGGCAATGGAGCTTCCCAGTTTAGAATAACTCTGTGACCGTCTACACTGATTTCAGTAACAAGATTTCGGGGTTCCCAGGCCAGTTCAGCGAGTCTTATATCACCGAGGTTCAAGGGCTCAGCCATAACCTGCTGCCTGCTTGCATGTGGTTGATATCCATCATTGGTAATTCTTAAATCGTAAGGCAGCCCGTCTGAACTCCCCTCTACATCATTGATAACAAACTCGCCGTTGTTACCGGTTTCAACTCTGAAAGTGTCGCTTCCATTGGAAAAGTAAACCAGAGCATCAACTAAACCTTCAGGAGCATCGTTGCCGGTAACTCGTCCGGATACCTGAACAAGAGGGCCTTCAGTCCAAAATGACCATACAGGACAATTAGCCGCATCGTTACGGTAATTATATTGCTGATTATTTCTACCGGCGGCAACAGAACCTCTTCTACGGTCGTCACCTTTTCTGCCGTCATCATCATCATCAGTAGTAGGTATTACTAGCCAATAATATCTCCTTCCAATTTCTAATTCAGGCAGTATTTCGGCAGTATAATACCTGGCTTGCCCCTCTTCATAAGGCACCCAGTCATAATTATCGTCTCCACCGAATTCGGCATCAGTGCCGAAATAAACTCTAAATCCTACAGGCTCAGCATAGTCGGCTTCATCTATATAATCCCAGCTCAAGGACTCTAAATTGACAGATACACTGATCGAATCGTTCACCGGATAAGGATTGGAAGCGGCAACCGGGAAATCAGCTGCGAGATCACTATCAACTGTTATATTATCGACTGCTGTCCCATAGCCATTATCAGACGTGGCTTCGAATTTTATAAACATAGTGTCCAGGGTGTCCGGCAGATTAATGGTACGCAATGTCCAATCGGCAGTTTCTTCCTCATAGAAGGCAATTCTTATCCATTCATCATGTCTCGATTCACGGTAAAAAACGTTTAATATATCGTGATTACCGTCTCTTGCGGCCTGAGCATGTGAAAAAGATAGCTGTCTGTTTATTCTGCCACTCAAATCAAGCTCAGGAGTTATTAATCCACCTCTGCTGCCACGATCATCACCTGCATAAAATAGAGCATTAAACTCACCTTCCGCTGCCGGTGGGGGATTATTATCATGACCACCTGAACTTCGCTGCCATTGACCGTCTCCTGAGGCTGTAACAACCTGCCAGCGTAAAGGCGGAAAAACCTCTTCAGCAAAGCTTTCAGACCAGGGATAGTCTTCAATTACGAAAACAGTTTCACGATAGTTAGCTATCGGATGCTTAGTCTCGCTTAAAGTTCGGGCATTATCGCCAAAAATGGCGTGTCCTGTAGCATCATCCTCGTAGAAAATATCGGGATTAGAAAAATAAGGAACGTGGGAATGGTTCAGACCATCATAAAAGTATTGTCCGCTGGTATAGGTCATTATAGTACAGTAGCGTCTATTATCTCCACCTGTCCATCTCCAGCCTGCCGAGTAGTTAAATATTCCCGGACCGGGTTGAAAGTTTTGAGCTCTGTGATGCCCTGCTCCCATGTTATGGCCTAATTCATGAGCAAATGTGTAAGTAGCAGCAGCCTGCTGTACTCTGGTTAAAGAAAATCCCCGCTCAGGATGACCGTGTGGTCTGGTCAATAACCAAGCAACACCTCCGACATCACTGACTCTCGCTAAGAGGGCAATTAAATCAGCGCCATGTTCATCCCGCAACTCGTGCACTTCCCGGGTACCCTGATAGGTTGTGGATGTCATGCGCTGCAAGTCCAAACCGCTGTTACCGCTTTCATTGTAACTGATAGAATCAGAATGAACCAGATATAAAGTAATACCTGTTCCGCTGTTATCGTGAACAAGCTGAGAGTTTTCCATAGTCTGAGCAATAACATTATCTATACCGCCGCCTTCCTGATCAGCCCAAGCCTTAGCTGTAGTTGTATAGACGATCATTAAATCAATCAGAGCAGGGTCTTGCGGTTGTGGGTTCCTACTCTGGGGTGTATTATCTTCAAGGTTGTGACGAATCCCTTCAGTGTCATCACGTCTTCTCTCTCTTATATCTTCGTCTTCAGGTATTAATGGCGGGCCGCTTTCCAAATGATGGCGATTATCATCTCCGATATCCAGAAGGTAGTGCCGGAAGGTCACCGGGTCACTCTTGATAAGATAAAACTCATTATTCTCCGGAATTCGTATTTTGGCTAATGTCCTCTCTTGCGTTGTGGACATCAACATATAACCGAGCTGATAATCGTCCAGTCTTACCCTTAGTGAGTATGTTCCGTTTATATTGATATTGGTTCTGTCAAGCGAACCTGTGTATTGAACATCATCGAAAAGGTTGAGAGTAACCTTGTCGCCGTGAACTAATTTTCCGGCTTCCGTTAACTCTCTTGACAGTTGTATCTCCCGAAAACGCTGAACTTCATAGTCCTGCTTTATATCCGCTTCCGGGGAAGAGTTGTCACTTACTAAGAAATCAGGCAAATTCTCTTTGTCAGCGATAATCGTTTCTTCCGTAAAACCTGATTCATCAATCAAATAGTGTGTGTCAGCGTATAATTTAGCCTGCAATAAACTAAGAAAGGTAACGACTGTAATAATAAGCAGTATTATACGTAAATTTTTCATTTTCATATCCTTTGGTTATTTCTTTTTTATCGAATCCACGTGGGGGGGTATTATCTGAGCAGGATCATTTTCTTAACGTTTATGTATTGTCCGGTCTTCATTCGATAGATATAAAGCCCACTCCCGACAGCTATATTATTCTCTCCTAATCCATTCCAAACAGCTTGATGGTGCCCTTTATCGAAGTAACCGTCAACCAGTGTTTTAACTTTTTGTCCTTTAAGGTTGTAAATATCGATAGTTACCTCACCGGCTTCCGCAATACTGAAATTAATAACTGTTTCCGGGTTAAAAGGATTGGGGTAATTTTTATTCAGGCTCGTAACCAATTCCGGCACGGCATCAGTATATGTCTCTTTTTCTGTGGTAAAAGACCATACCTCAGGCTTTAGATTGTCCTGAGACCGCAAAGATAATCTCGCTGGGGTGGATGAATACCTGTATTGGGGATTGTCTTGCCCCCGGTGGTTAACGGGTAGTTGGCTGAATCTTTCGTTTTGCTGTTCTCTGTTTCTTGTGGCTCTTTTACTGTTTCTGCCCGAATAATTAGTATTGTTTACCCGTCTGTCAGGCTCTGCAACTGCCGGTACAACCTGCCAATAATAAGTAGTCTTATAATCAAGTTGTACAATAGGCAGTTCGGTTGAGGTATAATCGTTAGTTTCACTGCAAAAATCTATCCAGTTATAATCATCCTCTTCAGTAAATTCTCCGGTAGCATTAAGATATACCTTGAATCCGGCAGGTTTAACGTGTCTTGGGTCTATTTCATAACTCCACCTTAAACTGTCTAAATCGACAGATATATCTACAGATTTATCAGCCGGATATGGGTTAATGGCTGTCACAGGCCGAGGATTCTTTTCGGTTTTGAACGACCAAACCGGACAGTTTTCAGCATCATCTCGATAACGGCTAAAATCTCTGCTCTGATTTATTCTCTGCTTTCTGTTTTGGTTTCCGAGGTTTCTTCCGGGCTGTTCTGTTGTGGGTACGACTTTCCAGAAATATTCGGTATAATAATCCAATTTCTCGGGCAGAATATCAGAGTTTGCATAGTTCGTCTGCTCATCTTCATAAGGAACCCAGGTAAAATCATCATCTTCGCCGAACTCTCCCGTCTTGTTAAAATAAACTCTGAAGCCTAGCGGGTTGGCAAAAGTAGGCTCAGAAAAATAGCTCCAGCTCAACTCTTCCAAATGAACAGAAACGCTGCTGCTGTCATCAGCAGGTGAAGGGTTTTCGGCTATTTTAGGGCTTTCACTATAAAAAGCCCTTAAAAACGGATACCCAAAATTAAGCTCATAGTCAACATCTTC
>PWNZ01000040.1 GCA_003564135.1 Candidatus Cloacimonadota bacterium | reverse complement strand
TCATAAAGCATGGCGGTATTGCTAAATGACGGACAACCTTCCGCCGCAGATTGTCAGGATGGCCGGGGTTATATGCTCTTCCAGCACTGCCGGGTTTGCACATCCGGCAGAATGTACCGTTGTTTGTTTTCGCCCTGTCCACCGGTAAACAGGTCTTTTCTTTTCCCGCGTATCCCTTTTCGATAATCTAAATACAGCGAGCCGGTGCAGTAAAACAGTCATGGCTATCACCTCCTTTTGTATGGCATCTTCGGGTCAGTGGAAAACAAACGACAGTTCGGGGGGGGAAAGAAAAGGTTTTCCGTGTCTATTGGGACCCCGGGTACCGACATAACCACTTGCCGATGGCAGAAACATTAACCTGCTATTTATAATTAAAGACAGGTCAGAATCTGACTAATTGTTCATATTTTCAACAATCCAATAGTAGTGACCCGTAACTTATCCGGAGTTATTTAGTGAAGCTTGGAGTTGAAGTAAGAATAAAAGACTTGATATTAAATTAATTTTTTAGATAAGCTCTTATAAGAACAGGCAAATGCGGCAGAAATTACTCAAATGAAGAGGTGTTTTATAAAAGCAGAAAGTTTTTTACGTATGTTCGTTAAAATCGATAACGAGCGAGAAATATGAACACAACTTACTATTTGCTCAGACACGCCGAAGCCGATTATACCCAGCCTTCCAAATTAAAAACCAAGGGCTGGGGTTTGGATCTTGCTCCACTGAATAAAACGGGCCGTAAACAGACAGAAAATATTGCAGCAGACATACAAAAGATCTCTCCTACAATAGTAATTACATCACCCACAACAAGGACCATGGAAACAACACTCATCCTGCTTCAACATCTTGATGTGGAATTTAGAGTTGAATTTGACCTTCAAGAGTGAATTCCCGGATTCGATTTTGAATGGAAAAATTTGGATGATATCCACCGGATTGAAAAAGAATTTGAAGCTTTTGATGGTGAGTATCCAGGTGATGAAATTAAAAACTGGGAAAGTCTTTCCATGATTCGTAAGAGAGTAAAAAAAGTGTTGAAAAAGTATTCAAACCATTCTGCAGTACTGGTCGTTTGCCACGAAAAAGTAATACGTTCAATGACAGGCAGGGTTGGTGTTGCAAACTGTGAGATTGCAGAATTATGATTGCAAAAGAATTCGAAAGAAGAAGTTTGTCAAATAACTCAGGATAACTCTTACGGACATAGTTTATTGAATATACCTGGGGATGAACTGGCATCGACGGGATTGGCGAAGGTAGTAAACGGACCAGTGAATAAGACCACCCAATATTGATTGGAGCTTTTTCCCGCACCCGGGTTCGACTCCCGGCATCTCCACAATAATCGAAGCCCATTAAATATTCAATGTATTGGCAGAATTAACAATAGCCGGTAGTGTTGTTTGGAACTGAGGTCAGATATTGCGAAGCAGTGCTTCGCGGTTTAAATCCCGGTATCTCCACAAGAAACTGAGTATTTATACAGTTTTTTATTTTCGGGGAATCACGGAAATTTACTGTATATCCTGAATGCAGTTAGTTATAAAACACAAGAATTTAAAGTTGTTCAATGAATCAAATAACGGCCATTCTAAAAAAAGTAATCCGGAATCTCGAGGAGTCCTTCGAGCAAGAAATAGATGCATTGGTTGCGATTGGCAGTCAGGCTGAAAATGGTGACTCTATACCATGGGAGTTCAATGTAAACAGAAGATTGACTGCTGAAGAAGGAGCTGTACTTTTGAATAGAGGTGTTAGCCTGGAAGAGAGGCTATTCCGGTTCGAGGAGTATTATTTAAAGGATATAAAAAATAGAGAGAAGGAACTTTTGGCCCTTCTGCAGGTATCTATCGGTACTTACAGAAGTATCCCGGTCATCTTTGACGCAATAACTATAGAAAGCTTAGGGGATCCGGTAGACGCCATTCTTCTTTTTTCACCATTTTGGATCAGAGATCCTCTTCAATGGGACAGTTGCAGCAATGTTACAATTATCGAACATCTTTTTGTGGAGTATCCGGTTCCCAAAGGCATGTATGATAAATGGTACATGCCTTTGGATAAGAGTAACATGAAGTGGATTGTATGGTTTATTTTACTTGCACAAGGCGGCAGTTTAAAGAGGGCTTCAAAATGGTTTGGATGGCGTGTGGCTTCAAGATTTCAGCAATTCTATATACAGCTGGTAAAACAACACTCAAATAGATTGACTGATGTATCCATAAAAGATCTTGTTATAGGGGCAGAAATCAACAGGCTTGGGGGATCTGACCGCCACATGATTATGTTTAGCCAAAACCCGGTATTCCGAATTGATCCAACAGAAAAAAACGCGCAGTGCGGAAAGTTTATACGTTTCTGGTACCAAACGGTACACTGGTTTATCAATAACGGTGAATACATTAATGATAATCATTACGAACACATACTCCTATGGGCTGCGCATAAGCACACGGAAGCGGAAAGAGATGGTACGTTTTTTTCCTGGAAAGGAAGAACCGCCGGTAATGTAATCGCTGCAAGTGCGGAATATTTGCAAAAGCTGGAAGCTCCGGGAGAAGATGTCCATTGGGATTATCACGGGCTCGACTGGAGTTTTGGGGATGAATCGGGCAAAGTATGGACCATCAATGAAATTACAAGTGGCAAAGAGCTTGGCAGAGAAGGAATGAGCCTGATGCACTGTGCAGGAGGGTATGTCTCCAGATGTTTGAAAGGCAAGTCAGCACTTTTTTCAATGAAGTGCAACCGGGAACGGGTGGCAACTATTGAACTCGACGGTGCTCTGAAGAAAGTACTGCAGGCCAGGGGATACAAAAACCGGACTCTGAACGAAAAAGAACGGTTTATCGTGAGCTTGTGGTTGCAGCAAGCTGTTGTACCCGGCACAAACAAGGGTTCACGATTAGCAGATAATGAATTACAAGCTGTTTTAAAAAAATATCGGTTTAAGAATGCCGGTTTTTACGATCAGAATGGTAATTACATTCTGCATAGAGCTGCTGAGGAGGGTAACATCGATGATGTGCACAAAATACTGGATTCCGGTTTTGAGGTCGATTCAACGAATAGACAAGGTGAAACAGCATTGATGATTGCTTTGCAAAACAGGAACATGCAGTTGGTCACCGATCTTTTGCGCAGGGGAGCAGACGTGTATACTTCAACAACACCTGAAATGAATGCACTGGCAATCACGATAGAACAAGAGGATATAGCTGCGATTCGCTTGCTGATGCGACATAAAGCTCAGGCCTGGCCTCATCATATTATTCAGGCAATGAAGAAAAATAATCCCTGTATTATGAAGGTTCTGATAAAGATGGGCGCTGACCTAAATATCTCTACCTTTCAAAATGTTACGGCACTCAATTTGGCTATCGGCAATAACGATTCTGAAATGGTTGATGAATTGCTAAAGGCAGGTGCAGACATTGATCTTTATAGCTATCAGAAAGGGATAAAAAGCCGTAACCCGGAAATTATTCAAAGCCTCAAAAAAGCAAATACTGGTGTT
>PWNZ01000196.1 GCA_003564135.1 Candidatus Cloacimonadota bacterium | reverse complement strand
CTACATCGGCACCGCTGTCGTATATCTTGCCCTGCAAGAAACCGATAAGCCCCCCCATATTATTTGAACCTGGTCTATAATGAGATACCTTGCCGGAGGCGAAACAATGTTTAATTGTACCGCTGCCTCTACCGAGAAGTGCTCCCGTATTGTGTTTTCCTTTTATCTCCACATCTATAAGCATGATATTGTCCAGCTTGGCTCCAGATGTTTCTCCGAACAGACCCTGACCATCTCCATCCCTGTTAATTGTTAACCCTCTGATGACGTGTCCGTTGCCGTCAAAAGAGCCGTTAAAGGGATCTCCGGTGCTCCCTATCGGCTGCCATCCTTCTCTACTTGACCATGGCGCCACCTTTAAATCTATATCTGCCGTTTGGAGATAGTGATAATCAAGAAAATGCCTGATATTATCTAACTGCTCGGCTGTTGAAATCCGGTAGGGGTCGTCTGCTACTCCCGAACCTTCATCAAACCGATCCCTAAACCGTGCCTTTTTAACTGCAGGAGACAGTTTTCTAAGAGGGGTGACGCTAACAATGTTAGAGGGAATAGACTCCCGTTGCCCATAAACTGCTTTAATAAAATAGGAATAACTCGTCCAGTCTGTAACGTCTTTGTCAACAAATGTCAATTCGGTTACCGGTTCGATATGCAGTTTCCTGTTATCACGGTAAATATTATAACCGTCAGGTGTTCCCATCTGAGGGTTGGAGGGCTTCCAGGTCAGTGTTACAACAGATTCCGATCCGTCTGCCGCTAAGTTTACCGGAGGGAGTAAAGGGGGTAAATTTTGCTTTTTAGCTTGTGTACCTTCCCACTGGAAATAGGGATAGGAAAAACCCTCATCAATTCGCCAGACTTCATCAAAATCAAACCCCTCAAAAGTCTCTTGGCGTAATAACTCAATTGTGGTATTGCCGGTATATGGCCTTTCCCAACGTTTTCTTGTCACAACAGATACATCACGGTTCCAGTAAATATTTTTCCCCGATCTGTTGCCTATAGCAGGATGGATGTTTTCATGTTTTCCCAATTCGGTAACGACACGCCCTGTAGCAAGCCCACCTTCAACTAAATGACCGTTGCTGAAGCCGACTAAACCACCTGCCCAAGAATCTTGACTGCTTCCGAGATGAGTAACATCGGCAGCAGAATAGCAATCTCTTACAGCCGGATGTCTCTGTCCCACAAAACTAACCAACCCACCAATATATCTGCCTGTCCCCCTCACATGACCTGTTACATAGCAGTATTGTACCAAAGATTTTCCCTCTAAGTTGCCAACTAACCCGGCAGCATCCAGCCCGTAAACATCAACATCTTTTAGCCCCAGTCGTTTAATAGCTCCGTCAACAACGTTCCCGAACAGTGCTTGATATCGCTGTGGCCGTGAAATGGTCAGATTGGTTATGATGTGCCCATTACCATCATAATGCCCCTGAAATGAGCTTTCTCCAGAAGAGCCGATAGGCACCCAGCCTTGACCGGTATTGTAGGGAGCTGTTCCGAGATCAATATCAGCAGTCTGCCGGTAGTATTTGTCATTATGCTCGGGACCTAAATAATTACGGGTATTGTCTAAATGATCCCCTGTTGCAATAATCCAGGGATTATCTTCGGTTCCTTTTCCCCCGCCAAACCTGGCAAAACATACAGCCGTAAAACCGGCTAAGAGCACAATCATCATTATTTTGAGGCTAATATCAGCCCTTGGTATTCGATTATCTATCATCTTTATTCTCACATATTCTTGTCAGTCTCAGAACTTCTGCAGGTGGACATTATCCGCCTTATCCTTAGATTTAAAGCAAAATAAGGGTCTCGTCATACTGTAATCTATAAGGTGTTAGTACCTTATCCATATATTATTCACTCTTTTTATGGCAGAAAGCTGCCGACTAAAGACAGCGTTCCGGTTCACTTTACACAATTCTAAGCCGCGACAGGGATAACGTATGTACAAACAGGACACCCTGATGGAATAAAAAAAAGAATATTCCACAGGGCAGGCCGTGCCTGTCCTTAATCTAAACAGCGAAACACTAAACTCTCAAAACCTTCTAACTCTTTCTTTTTTATTCGTGTTCATTTGTGCTCTAATTTATGTGTATTAGTGGATATAATTTTAATTCCGGCTTGTCCGGTTTAGGTATTAGTAAATGACAATATTACTTAATACCTTATAAATATTTAGGTGGCGGACTACTAATTCCTAATCCCTGGAACCTATTCTTATTGTCTTATAGGTTTGGTTGTCTGTACGTTAGATTTATCAGATTCGACATTTTTCCCCTTAATATTATAAATTGCAGTCACATAATAACTATATGTCAGATACAAATCTACATCATCATCCAGCCAGTAACTTTTGTTATTAAATACTGAGGCAATTAATTCATTGTCACGGAAAATCCTATAAGCTTTTACATCTCTGTCAGTATCCCAGGTCAGTTCGTTATAACGCTTAAAGTCTTCCGTATAGATAGAGGTCGTTACCAATAGACCTGTCGGACCGGGGATATTATGGTAAGGATAACCACTATTAATATCAACGTCTTCTGCAGACCTCCAGACGGTATCAAAATCCCACCCAACATAAGTGTTGTCACTGTAGGGGAAGGTCATTTCAGCCGTTGTCCTGCCTTCACCTCCGGGGGAAGTCGAGACACCGCTTATTTGGGTATTCCAATAGCTGTTTTCAACATTTTCTTCCTCTTCATTTGTACCGATGAAACCTCCTATATCCTTGCTTCTTTCTCTGATTATTCCTGCCGCAAAGCAGTTTTTGACCGTTTGCCCTGATGAACGGGGAGTAATAAGCCCTGCAAGTCCACCTAATGAACGGGGAGCAATAAGACCTGCAAATCCACCTACACTCTCTGCTTCCCGAGATAAAGATACATCAACGAAAGAATAACTATTTGAGAAGCTACTTTGACCTACTCTTCCAACAAATCCCCCTACATTTTTTGCTTCCCCTTGAACAGTTATCTTCCCTAAAGTAGCACACATATCAATTTTTGAGACAATCGCAGTACCTATGAGCCCGCCTGTATTATTCCCACTGTTAACGATTTTTACGTCAGCACGGCTCATATTAACTCTGGTGCCGGTCATATAACCGGCTAATCCCCCGATATTATCAGCTGAGGCAGAGATTGAACCGGTTACCGAACAATTTCTGATACCCGCTTCATCATAAAAGCGCGCTAAGGTCATAAAGTTAGAACTCTCTCCTACAAGTCCCCCGGAATTTTCACCTACATTGACCAATCGGATATCTTTGAGCATTATATTCACTAACTCAGCTCTATCAATTACTCCGAAAAGACCTGCATTGGAAATATTACTGATTCTCATATCACTTATGTAATGGTTGCTGCCATTATATGAACCTTTAAAAGCCATTCCATAAGCTCCGATAGGAATCCATTCGGAGCCTTTCAAGCAAATATCAGCTGTTTGCCGGTAGTAACTCTGCAATGAAAAACGGACACCGTTTAAGTGCCCTCTTGTTTTTCCTAAGT
>PWNZ01000111.1 GCA_003564135.1 Candidatus Cloacimonadota bacterium | reverse complement strand
TATGGAGGCAAGATTATTGTTTTCGTCGTAACGGTTTCTCTGTTTGTATCTAAAGCCCCATCTGTCGGGGGCGACACTTTCATAGTCATAAACCTTGTCGATATTTACAGGCTCAAATCCCGAAAGATAATCTTCCATCGTCCAGAGTGCGTCTTTGTCCAAGTATAAACTCAGATTGTTGATGAAATTCAAGAAATCTTGATATGTACCGGTGTCCGATTTATGATAGCTGATGTTACGTCTCTTGTAACTACTCTGATTGTCATCTATATCATATTGAAAAATGATTGTTCTTACCCTTTTTTCCGGCCAGTCATATCCAAATCTAACTCTTTGGAATTCATAGTCTTGGCTTTCTTCACCGTCAAGTCTCGCGGCAATTATAATTGAGTTAAGTTCCAGGGCATAATTGAAATCTGCAAAGGCTTCTTTAACCCATACTCCTTCTGTCCGATCATAATGCTCTACAAATAAGTAGTCTATTCTATCGCTGTCGTCATACTCCTGAATAAATCTAACTTCATCCTGCCATACATCATTCGCCGGTTCATAAACTGAATAAGTAAGAGTTGCTATCAGCCCGGTTGCCTGCCTCTCAATTGTTACTTTCTTATACGGTTCATCCCATTCTCCGTCATTTAATGCAGATGAGTAGTACCAGCCGCTGAGTAAACCCTCTTCGGAATAGATGTAGTCTATTTTGGTTTTGTCGGCCCAACTTTCAAAATCTACCGGATCAACTGTTTGAATAATACATTGCTCAAGCGGAGATGACCTTTCACTTTGTTCAGAGTATCTAAGGATATCTCCTGCGCTTCTGAAAGACCTGCTGCCTGCAAATGCCCTGCTTGTAAGAAAAGGACTAAGTACAGCAGTACAAACCAACAACAACACGATGTTTTTGATGAGCTTGTTCATTTTTTCCTCCTGTTGAAAGAATGATTAAGAATTACCGGCTAACCCAGTGAAATAGAAAAGAAGATTTCACGGGTCAAGAAGCCGGCGTGCCAACCGGATAAATCCAGCGTTCCAGTAGCACTGATAACTGATAACTAATTTTTAACATAGTAAACGCTCATGACTGCGAGAATGAAGAACGAAGAATGAAAAATGAAGACACCTAAGCCTATGATTATAACTTCTTTATTTCTCGGTGCTTTTTCGGTGTTCTCGGTGGCTGAAAATGAAATTTAAACATAGTAAATATCCATGACAACGTCAACCAAGAACCAAGAACCCCTAACAAAGAACAAAGAACCAACAACGAAATATGAAGAGAATCAGTGTATGCGGGAGATATTAGAGCATCTATCATTTAATCACCTCCGCCATCCCGAACCCGGCACTATTTTTCTCGCCGAATCCGCATTGGTAGCCAATTTTTATCAGTTCAGGATCAGCTTTTATCGTAAATGGGGCCTCCATTCCTATTATATATGAGTATCTTCCGGTTGTTTCATTTTTTTTAAATCTAATTTGCTTTCTGATTCTCCCATTTCTTTTGAGAATGTAATTTTTATCATATTGAAATTCGAAATCCATGCTTCCCTTAAACCCTCTGCCTTCCACAAGACGATATTTCTTTAAAGTATTGTTGAAGAGATTATTTTTGAACTTATTGCATTCTTCAGGGTCCATATAATCGAGATAGTGTTGAACTGTTCTGTCTTCGCGCTTGGTCATGGTTGAAACTGCTATCGGGGATAAAGATATAAACCGCATTTCTGACTGATAACCGGGTTCGGGTAAGGACTCGACGGAGGTTACATTAAACTTTAAGGGTCTATTTCCGGGAAACAGGAGAGTTGAATGTTTCCCCAAAAAAATGCCTAAAACTAAGTGTTCATAGCTTTTTTTGATAGGGGACGAAAAAAGCAAATTGAATGAACTGACATCTTGCAGCCCGTCTCTACCGGTAATGCCATCAACACACAGAATTTTCGAAAAAGTAAATAGCTTGAAAGGACGATTCCGATCGACAAATCCTTGATGATGGAGAAACGATGAAAATTCCGGTGATGAGTTTTGAATAAGTCTGTATATTACGGATTGTAGTTCATAGTTATAGTTAAACGGAATAAAGCCCTTATTTTCAAGTAAACAACATATCTTTAGTCTCATCTTTCACCTCCTAAGTTGTTAATTTGTTCTGACATTCACTATAGATCAACATCTTAATATCTGTGTCATAAATATCGACAGGTCTAAGGTTGTCAATAAAATTCTACAACTTTTTTGCTTTATATCCTACCTTCCCGCAATATGTAACTAGGTTGGATCTTTTATTTCCATAGCTTCAAATATATCTGCCTGCTTTTTTGTTATCTCTCCTACCCGCAGTTTATTTCCTTCTTGCTGAAAGCATTCAATGATGTCTATTTCATCAAGAAGTTCCTGAATAGTCATTTTTTTGAAGAGCTTTTTCTCCTGCATTTGCTTTTTAATATACGACAGATAGATTAAAGCGACAAACTCTACAAACTGTTTAGCGTTTAAGTATTGGTCAGAAGAAACCCCGGGCCTGCTGAAGTTCAAGCGGTCATTAAGATTTCCGAATTCTTTTTCAACAATGTCTTTGTTTCGATATATTTCTAATGCTTCGATGGGGTCTAATTTTCCAATCAGCTTTCGTCTCGCTCGAGACTGTTTCTTCTCTTTGTCCCAATAGGACACCGATTCGTATACATAAGTAATTCCTGTTTTCTTGTTTACCTGATAAACTATAGCGGTCATTTGTTACCTCCATTCGCCATTACGTATATTATGGAGGTTTTAGGCAGATAAAAAAGGCATAAACGTTGATGGGCAAGACCAAAAGCGATCATCCTCATTACAACAGGTCGGGAATGAAGGGAATAATGCAGAAATCTGTCAACGATTGCTGTAGGTGTAACGGACCGCTGCATTTATGCCTTTCCTTTACCCATTAATTTATCTGGGCGCGAAATACTTAAACAAGGGCAAGACCCAGTTAAGTAAAAAAGACGACTTAACGGGGTAAAATGCCCTTGAGACCTTGGTCAAGCTCAGCGATGAGCTTGATACATTCAATGTGTCTCCGGAGCATCCCCCAGTGAAGTTGCGAAGCACATTATTTCATCAGGGTGTCCTGTCCGTACAAAATGCCGGATAAATACGGCGTGCCGGCCGTTTGAACCTGTGAAACAGGAAAAAAGGTTTCACGGGGTAAAAAAACGGCGTTCCGGAAAAGCGACTGCATTATTCAGGGTTTAATTAGGGTGGGAATATGACTTTTAAATAGGAAATTTGTGCTCTTAAAAAAAAATAAAATAAAAAAGAAAAAAAGGGCGATTTTGTAACTACCGCCCTTATACTATTGATAGTCAATGGTTTACGCGGTTACCGGTTCGGTAACTTTCGGTAACCTTGGTAACCTGCTCCGGGCAGCCCGGAATCCCTTGTTCATCAGCAAATGAGGGCAAATTGCGAACCGTAACGAAGCAGAGTTAGGTGAGCGAAGCGCCGCCAATCGACGAAAAATTACTTAATGAAGTGTCATGAAAAAATACGCTCTTCTACACGAACTTAATCAGGAAGGGAATGTGCATTTTCAATAGGGAATTTGCATAAGCCATAGTAACTCAGATTTAGAGACTTTACTTTGGGCATTACACATCCAGTGTATTATACAGCGCTGCCTTAATTGCCCGGGGAAACACTTGTCAAGGGCCTTAACAAGACCGTCATGGTCGTCGCTAATCCAAAGTTTACTTCGCTCTAATCCTCGCTCCTTGAGACCTTGCAAAAAGCTCTTCCAGTTATGACAACTTTCCTTGTTTCCTAACCCGGACAAGCCGGAACCAAAATGTTACAAATATACAAGAGCAAGGATGCTCTTGAGACACAGAAGTCAAGCTCAGGGATGAGCTTGTTACATAATTCTGCCAAAAAAACAAGAATATTATTGATGAGGTACTAACTCAAATCCTAATACATCTCGCTGTCCATCTTCCCTCAGACCAATAGCTACCAAAACCGCTGCGGATACCACGCCTCGATCTGTCCTGATCTTGGTATAAATCGCATCAAGCCAAGTGTAAGTATAGCACTGCTCAAGTGAACGATTTCTCCAAATACGAACTTCATCGTCTATCTGGGATGCACAGCGACTAACTAAGCTGCGGTCGATAGTGTCTAAACAAAGATCAACTTTTCAACCAAAACCACTGGTAAATTTTCAGCCGATGGATACAGTTGTTGGTTCTTGGTTCGTGGTTGTTGGTTCGTGATTCTTGGTTTATTTCAGTTGAAAAGTGCCCACCCAAGATATATTAAAGAAACACTACCACCGCATGCACGGTTTCGGCTTGTCCGGGTTAGTTAGTTGTTAGTTACCAGCTAATAAAGATAGGAAGCAAGGTAATTTGGCCGAAAGACGTGATAGCGTGATGGCGTGGTTGAAAGATTTTAGGGTTAAGGAATGACCAGAGCAGGGATGTTCTGGTCATTCCGAATATTTTGCCAAAAAACACGAACCGAGTTTACGAGCTCGACGAAGTCAGTATTATTGATACGTTACTAAGACTATTTAGTACCAAGTATCTTTAAGATTAAAGCTATACTGCTATCAAACAAGACTAACCATCATCACTTTAATCAACTATTTTTTAAATATATTAGTTAAGCTGATTATTAGTCCGATAACACTACCAATTATTCCCGAAATTATAATTCTTTGCCTTATGCTTTCGATGTCTCTTAAAGAATACGAGACACGTTCAAGTAAACCTTCCGCTGAACCGAATATAGCTAAAGGTGATATATAATCCCCGGCTAGACGCCCGAAGATCAGGTACCCAACTATTAGACCTATAACACCCATAACCAGCGTAACTACCAATGTGTTAACTGTTTTCATTTTAAACCTCCTTATGCTTTGTTCTTATTATTCTGTAGTTCGACTATGATAAGCCGTGATCATAAATAACGTGATGCGTAAAATATAATTTATTTAGCAACATCGTCAACATTTATGTTTTCATATCAACCTCAAAGACTGCTTACTTCACACTGCTTTGATAGATTTTATTCTCTACACTGTATAACTAATACCAATGGTATAGAGTTAGAGACTGCTTACAAAGCTACTTAGACGGTTATTATCTATAAAATCTATATCAGGGACAGGGTGTATTATTGTGGCTGACTAGTTATAATTGCATATGGATCAGGCACAGCTTGTTGATGCGTTTAATAATCGAGTTCAGGCCGTTCAACCTTGTGGGCGAAAGGTTAGTTTTGAAGCCGATATTATCGAGAAAGTATAATTTTGATGTATAGATATCCTCGGGAGGATGATTATTAATGACGTTGAGCACTATTGCGATGATACCCCGGGTTATTTTTGCATTACTGTCGGCTTGAAACATAAGCTTCCCATCCCTTAATTCGGCAGCAACCCATAATTGAGACTGGCAGCCGTTGATCTGATTTTCCGCAGTTTTATATTTGTCTTCCATTTTGGGAAGTTGTTGTCCAATATTTATCAGATATTCGTATTTTGCTATCCATCCGTTCAAAGGGGCGAATTCTTTGATCAGCCGGTCTTGTTTATCGTTAATGTTCATAGTTCCCTCTTCATAATAATAAGCTTTTTGCCTTACGGGTTCCCTCTATGAGCAAGTCTATTTCTTCACGAGTGTTGTAAAGAGCGACGCTCAAACGCATTGTTCCCTTTACACCGAAATGAGCCATAACAGGCTGGGCACAATGAGTACCTGAGCGTATGGCAATGCCCATCTTGTCCATTATGGCAGCAGCATCATAGGGGTGTACACCTTCGAAGTTAAATGATACTGATCCGCAGTGGGGAAAGGTATTGCCGTAAATTATGATATTTTCTTCTTCGTTGAGTCTATCTACTGCATAACAAATAAGATCCTGCTCATAACGGGCAATACTCTCAACTCCGATATTGTGAAGATAATCAATAGCAGCGGCAAGGCTGACAGCACCTGCATAATTTGGAGTACCGGCTTCGAATTTGAGAGGCAAATCAGCATAAGTACTGCCGGTAAAATCCAGATAATCAATCATTCCCCCTCCTGTTTGGGCAGGAGGTAACATATCTAAATACTTTTCTTTTCCGTAAAGAATCCCAATGCCTGTTTCCGCATACATTTTGTGTCCGGAAAAGACTAAGAAATCGCAGCCGAGATCGTGTACATCGACCGGCAAATGCGGCACAGATTGAGCAGCGTCGAGCAGAACGGGAACTCCCGCCCGGTGTGCAGTTTGGATTATTTCCTTCACCGGATTAATAACACCCAGCACATTAGACACATGACATAAAGCAATTAGTTTCGTTTTGTCATTTATCATAGAGGGTATTTTTTCGATCAACAGCTTTCCCTGATCGTCGAAAGGTATAACCTTAAGAGAAGCGTTATTCCTGCTACATAAAACCCGCCAAGGCTCTATATTGGAATGGTGCTCCATTTCGGTAATGATTATTTCATCATTTTCTTTGATGAAAGACCTCCCCAGAGAATCTGCTAAGAGGTTAATGGCAGCCGTGGTTCCGGCGGTAAAGATAATCTCTCTTAGTGAAGCAGCGTTAATAAAATTTTTAACAGTAACCCGTGCATCCTCGTAAGCCATGCTGGCTTTTTCGCTTAAATAATGAACACCGCGATGAATGTTACTATTGGAATTAATATAGAAATCTTTCACTTTTTCCGAGACATATCGGGGTTTTTGGGTTGTAGCCGCATTATCAAGATATACGAGAGGGTGCCCGTAAACTTTTTTACTGAGGATGGGAAAATCGTTCCGAATATTTTTTACATCAATCATATTATCAATTACTTTTTATCAACTTAATCAGAGAAAACCAATTATCTTTATCGGTGAATATTTGATCTATATTTAGATCAGTGGACTCAGTCAATTCCTGTATATGATAATTAGTGAACTTATAAGAGTTTTCCGTATGGATGGTCTCTTCTTTATCTATTTGAATTATCTTACCGGAATAAGAAGAAACGGTTTCCATACATTCGACAGCTTTCAGATGCATTTCTATGCGCGACTTTTTCTCATTGAAGAAGGCAAGGTGTTCAAAAGAATGGGGACGGAAAGAAGTACCGGTAAGATTGTTGGTTACGTTAAGGATATTCTTATTGAAACGGGCAGTAATATTTAGACTGTCATTATAAGCTTTGTAAAGTATGTGCCGATCTTTGACCATGTCGGTGCCCATTAATAGGATATCACCAGTTTTCATTATCCCGCTTACTTGTGAACAAAACCGGATTCTCTGTTCCGGGTCGAGATTACCGATGGTGCTGCCAAAGAAACAGAAGATTCTCCTGCTACGCTCGGGAATCAAATCCAGCTTGTTAAAATCAGCCATAATGCCGTATACTTCCAGGCCGGCAAAACGGTGAGAAAGGATAGCTCCTGTTTCAATAATGGCTTCGTAACTAACATCAACGGGAACATAACGGATTGCGGGAAGGTTCTCTTTCGGTATCGCATCCATAAGAAGTGATATTTTGGAACAGTCACCACAGCCAAATTCTATGATATCAACTTCTTTCAAGGAACCTTGTAGACCGGCAGCTGCTTCTCTGATTAACGGTTTTTCCAGGCGGGGAATATAATACTCGGGTAAACCGGTTATCTTCCGGAATAATTTCGACCCTTCTTTATCATAAAAGAACATACTGGGGATATGTTTTTGTGATGAGAGCAGGCCATCTAAGATGCTCTGCATCAATTTATCATTTTCAGCTTCGGGCAGACCATTGAAGATTTGCAAATTTTTCTGATAATCTAAGCCTGTTTGAGAAACCATCATAAGCTCCCTTCAGCTAGAGAAGCAGGTTCACCTGTTTCATAAGGATTGGATTTATCTTGGCTCCATTCAAACCAACCTCCGTCGTATACAGCTAAGTCAGGCCACCCCATTAGCCAGGCATTAAAAAAAGCTTCACTCCCTCGCCAGCCCGTACCACAATAAAAAGCAAGCCGTTTGCCGGGAGTAATTCCTAATTTTTGCCAGATAGTTTCTATCTCATGATATTCTCTTGTTGTGTGGTCTACATTGCGGTAATTTTCCATATGATAAGCGTCACTCCCACAATTTGCGAAGATAGCGCCGGGAATACGTCCTTTGGCTTCTATATAGTTATAGCCGCTAACTTCGCCAATGTATTCGGGGTAACTTCTCACGCAGACTAATTCGGCTTGACGGGAACAAAGCATTCTTTTAGCTTCGGGTGTGTCGACTAATAGTTGCGGTCTTGCAGGAATTAAGACACCAAAATCGTTTACCGGCTTTTTCGGTTCATCTTTTTTTGAAATATCATATCCGGCATCGAGCCAGGATTGAAATCCGCCGTTAAGCACCCTAACATCTTCTACTCCGGCATACATCATAATCAGAGCACAGCGCATAGCACCTATATCTCCGGCTGCACTGCCCGGAAACTCATCTTCATTGTCAGGATGCATAAACTTGCCGTATAAGATAACCGTGGTCCCGGCAGTTATTCCATGCAGTTCCATTGCTTCTTTTAATTCTGCCGGGCTACGTCTATTCCAGGTTTGCGGATCCTCTAAGGCTAAAGTATCCATATCCACAGCCCCGGGAATGTGACCGCTCAGATAGGCATCCCGGTTACGATAGTGGGCATGTATTATCACAAATTTATCGTTTTCATACTCCGGTACTGCTTCTTTTGATATTAAACTATTGATCCACCCGGCAGGCACTAGATGACGAAAGCGTGGTAGTTTTTCCAGCGGATATTTTTTGTCCGGCACCCATTCTGAAAGGAACCTATCATATAATTGTACTTTTACATATCCGGCTTCCCTAAACAGTTCTGCCACCTTCACAATGTTATCATAACTGCAGCCGTATATTACAATTTCGTTCTGAGGATGAATATTTTTATGGTGTACAGTTTCTATCCAGTCGATATATTTCGTCCATTTAACGGGGAGACTAACGGCTGTTTTAATATGACCGCCTCTTTCCTCGTCATGCAATTTCCAGCCATTATAAGCATCGACAGCACGCACATCCACCACAACAAGATTATCATCACCCAGATTTCTAAAAAGTTCTTCTGTTTCTATTGAAGCAAATTTATCAACTTCTTCTTTCATATATTACTCCTATACTAACGGAATCATTTCTAATTAGTACCTTATCAATCAATTTAACTGCGGCGAACTCGTTTAAAAAGACTAGTTGCCGTACTTCGTCCGGCGAGCTCGTAAAAAGACTAGTTGCCGTACTTCGTCCGGCGAGCTCGTAAACTCGGTTCATGCTTTTTTTGGCAGAATAATCCGAGATAACCAGACCAAGATGGTCTGGAGACATAGGTGTGTCCTTGCTCTTGTATAGACAACATTTTAGTCCGGCTTGTTCTTGTTAAATAACATTTGTTTATTAGCGGCAAATTTATGTTATCTGTGTTCAGGGTTGGGATAGCCGAATCGTTTGCCCGAATCCCATAGAGACCTTTGATTACCATAAGCCGGTATGCCGCCTGATTGATCCAGCAAATGAGCAATATGTATCAAATTCCAGGTCATAAAGGTAGTGTTTCTGTTGGTAAAATCGTTTTGTTCTGCTCCCGAATCTTTATCCAGATATGAAGGTCCAGGCCCGATCTCTCCTAACCATCCGGCATCTGCCTGTGGAGGTAATGTGTAACCGAGATGCTGTAAGGAATAAAGAATATTCATCGCACAGTGCTTTGCACCATCTTCGTTACCTGTAATGATACATCCGCCGGTTTTACCATAAAACATATACTGCCCCTGCCGGTTCAATTTTCCCGATTCGGAATAAAGACGTTCTATCAGGTGAGTACATACTGAAGACTTATCACCCAGCCAAATGGGAGTTCCCACCACAAGTATGTTAGAGGCAAATACTTTGTCACTGATGCCCGGCCAGTCATCTTTTTCAAAGCCGTATTCCTTCATATCAGGGTAAACTCCCGGAGCTATATCAAAATCTACCAAGCGAAGGTACTCTACTTTTATTCCCTGCTCTTCCATAATATACATAGACTTCTTCATCAGACCTTCTGTATGTGAAAGTTCCGGAGAAGGCTTGAGAGTGCAGTTAATATATAACGCTTTCAAAATTGAATAATCTATTTCTTTATTAAACTTATTCGGCATAAAGTTTCCTCCCGGTTACCAATATTAGGTACAATTAGTTTTAGATTTTCCTTAAACTTTGATCTTTAAAGCCCTTTAATTTCATAATTTAGCCAAACATTCTCTGATAAATGCCGGCATATCAGCCGGGCTTCTACTGGAAACCAGATTATCATCAATCACAACCTCCTGATCCTGATATTCAGCTCCGGCATTGATTATATCTTGTTTTATCGATTTCCAGCCGGTGATTGTGCGTCCCTCTAAAACTATTGCGCTTATTAGCAGTTGGGGTCCATGACAGATCATAAAGATCGGTTTACCACTTTTAACAAAACTCCTCACAAATTCCACCGGTTCTTCATAAGCTCGCAGTTTATCAGGTGAAAAACCACCGGGAATAAGAAGAGCGTCAAAATCATCTACCGCAACATCACTGATTTTTTCATCAATCCGTACCGTTATCTTGTTTCTTTTACCGGTAACTTTTTTATTTTTCATTAGCCCTATATGTATGATTTGATGTCCTTCTTTTTTAAAGGCTGAACTCGGTTCAGAATATTCAGAATCTTCATAAAGGTCATCAATTATTACAGCTATTTTTGCCATTTTAACTCCTTTAGTTTTGGTTAATTATTACATTCCTCCGGATAAAGTTTGGTCAGCTAACCTATCTACTTCATTTCTTATCTCCTCGGGAATGGTTAATATATTTACATCAAGAAAACCACGAATTATCAAGGACTGAGCTTCCTCCTTGGGGATACCTCTTGCCATAAGGTAATCTAACTCTTCTTTACTGATTTTCCCGATAGCTGCTTCATGTGACATATCCACATCACGATAATTTGTTCTGAGTTCCGGGATGGCATGTATTTTTCCGGTCTCGGTAACGATCAGGCCTTGGCATTCAAGGTGTGCTTTAATATCAACTGTCTGGGAATAAAGATCTCCTCTGGCTATAGCAGTTCCGCCAAAGCTTACAGCGCGTGAAATTATTTCTGCTGAAGAACCCGGTCCTTCAAAGATTACTCGGGAGCCGATATCTACTAAACAGTCCTTATAGGCTGTTATAAGGGACGAAAATGTAGCTTTACAGTTCTTGTTAAGGACTGCCGTGGGATACATTTTTATATTGCGTACCGGGCTAAGGGATATGTAGTTAGAAACAAATGAACCACCATCTTCAACAATAGCGACGCTCATAGGGGTGACTTCGACATCTTTTTCCCAACGATGAATCATAGTAAAATTCAGATAGGCATTTTTTTCAACAAAGAACTCCGAAACACCCAGATGATATGCTTCTTCTGCTGCTTTTGAGGAAGCACAACCGGTAATAAGATGTACCCGGGAACCTTCTTCCGCTATAACTATATTATGAACATTCTGCCGGAACTGTTTATTATTGAGGAAAAGGCAAGATTGGATGGGAAATTCTGCTGTGACACCTTTTTTAATTCTGATGAAATAACCACCCCTTGTGTCTTGGGGGTAGTCTTTATCGATTGTTTTGAATGCTTTCCCATAATATTTAGTTTTCAGTTCCGGATATTTTTCCCAAGCATCTTCAATGGGTTCAATTTCTATGCCTTCTAACAGAGACTTGTTAAACAAGACTGAGTCATCTTGCTGTATAAATGTTGCTGATCGCGACTTTTGCGAAAAGTCTAACCCAACTTTTTCAAGCTTTTCCTGGTCTTCTTTGGGTAGATTCGTTTCAATATTTTTTGCCATGATAAGTGCCTTTACCTTTCCTTGTCCCGGCAATCCCCACATTCTTCGTAACCATATTCCTTTATATCGCTAAATATACGTTTCGGTTTTTCATGGCAGATAATCTTTCCGCTATATAAGACGCATCCTTCATTGGCTTCTATGTAATCAAGAATGTAACCGGTGTGGCTGATTATCAAAGTGGAGACTTTATGACGATTAATATACCGGTTGATTGCTTTACTCATTACAGCAACATTTTCGATGTCAACGCCGGATTCAGGTTCGTCAAGGAGGAGAAGTTTGGGTGATTGTAAGAGTATTTGGAGTAACTCGGAGCGTTTTATTTCACCGCCGGATAAATTAACATTGAGATCTCTTTCCAGTAAATACTCCAGATTTAAAGTCTTCACCAACATGTTTTTCTCTTCCGGATCCTTGTTATCACCATAAAGTAGATCTGCTAATTGATTCAATTTAATGCCGCGAATTTTTGGAGGATGTTGGAACATCAAGCCTATCCCTCTTCTTGCTCGTTCATCAGGCTTAAGATCGAGAAGGTTTTTACCTGCAAACTCAATACTGCCGGAGATAATATTATAGTTATCAAAACCCATTATAGCTCCTAATAAGGTTGATTTACCGGAGGCATTGGGGCCGAAGAGAATAACGTTCTGATGTCTGTCTATGTCTAAATTAAGTTTATTTAAAATCGTCTCTTCACCTATTTTAACGGTCAGATCTCTTATTTTCAATAGAGGTTCCATAATTATTCTCGTTTATTGTCCATTAGTTTCATGTCATAGTGAAAGCAATTAGTAATAAACCGACCCTTACTGTGATTCGAAACTGTTAAGAAAGTGATTAACTATTTCAAATCTCATGCCATCTTTGATAGTCAGGCTACATGAGCCGGCGTTATTACTAAAAGCAGATCATATCTTTTGATCGTAAGTAAATCCGAACTATTAAAAGTTTATCTTTTCCGAGTTTTGCCAAAGCCCGTGGATGTTGCAATAACTGGAGGCAAGAATAGTTCCGCTTATTTTGGTTTTAAAGCTCAGTGAAACCCGATGGTGTGTATAAATCGAGCTTGTATCCGGTCCTTCAACAGATTCTCCGTGTGCAGTAAATTCAGCTTTACCGATCTGATGAGGGACTTTAGCATCATCAGGCTTAAAATAGACATCTATCCAACGAATATGATGCTTAGTTTCATTAGGATGAGCAATCTCTTTCCCGATAGTTACTTCAACTGCAAAAAACTCATCTTTCACTATAAGATCAGGGATTTCAATTACGGGAACATGCTTTTCCTGTTTCCAGTCTGCGGTTTGGTATAAGCTTTTAAGTTCTTCCATTTTAACCTCCTTAAGTTAATCTTGGTGTTTCATTTTTTAAGACTTAATAGTTACTTTAAATTTTAACTAATTATTTTTTTAACAAAGATAAAAACCATTATCTCTCTGGTGCTATGCACTATGAAAAATCTTCAAATATGTCTTTGATATCGTTATTATTATGATTGAGAAAAGGATTCTTATCCGTTTTCATTCTTTGGTGGTATGTTTTTTCTTGGTGGCGGTATAATATACCCATAGGTATGAGATCACCCCATTCTAATGCCGTCATAAAGGCGGCTTGAATATCCTCCGGGTCATAATATTTGTCTTTTGTCACATCATAAAGCCTTTCAGAATACCAATCATAAGTATTGATCTTATTAAATGAGACGCAAGGCTGCATAACTTCAACCAATGAAAATCCCCTATGATTTATTGCTTCTACAATAAGATCCGAAAGGTCTTCAATATGG